>NZ_BAAJYR010000041.1:0-22594 GCF_057546605.1 Acidovorax sp. KPB24-03
GGCCCAGGTCGTCGAACCAGACCTGTCCGGCCGCGTCGCGCCCGTTCCCGGTGAACAGCCCGGGCTTCAAGGTGAGCAACGCCAGGGTGTGCCGCGCAGACGCCGCGGCGCCCGGCGGCGGCGCCAGTCCGGCCGAGAACTGGCCCGTGTCGCCCGACAGGCCGGAGGGCGTATCGACGCACAGCACCGGCGCCGGTGTGGCATGCAGTTGGGCCAGCAGGTGCTGCATGCGTGGGTCAGCCGCGCGGGATTTGCCGCTGCCCGCCAGGCCGATGCCCAGCAGCGCGTCCACGCACACGTCATCGGGCCCCATGCCCGGCGGCGGGCCATCGGAAAAAACGACACCCGCGGCCGCGGCACGCCGATAGGACGCGAGCGCATCGGGGGGCACCGTGTCCGGCCGGCCCAGCCAGGTCACCGTGGCGATGCGCCCCGCCCGGTGCAGGTGGAACGCCGCTTCCAGGCCGTCCCCGCCGTTGTTGCCCGCACCGCAGACCACCCATGCGTTGCGCGCGTGCGGGGCGATGGCCTGGGCCAGCCGGGCCACCGCCCAACCGGCCCGCTGCATCAGTGTGTGCGGGGGGCATCGCGATGCCAGGGCCTGTTCGATCCGGCGTGTGGCCTGTGTATCGAACAGGGGATGGGGCTGATCGGCCGTGATCCGGCGAAGGGCGGGCTGCGGCGCTGTTGCTGCGGGCGGCTCGGAGCGCATGGCGTCGGGTCCGGCTCAGAAGCGGCGCAGCGCGAAGTGCTGCAGATCCACCTCGGGCGCGCGTTGGGCCATCAGGTCGGCCAGGGCCCGCGCGCTGCCACTGGCGAGCGCATAGCCGCAGCCGCCGTGGCCGGCGTTGACCCACACCCCCGGCAGGCCGCTCGGACCCACGACCGGGGCACCGTCCGGCAGGGTGGGGCGGGCGCCGCGCCACACCTGCACCTGGCCCGACGAAACCTGCACCCCGCCGGGAAACCAGCCGGAGATGGCTTGGTAGAGCGTTTGCAGCGTGGGCGCATGGTGCGCGCCATCGCCCCGGCCGAGTTCTGTGCCACCCGCGATGCGCACACGTTGGCCCTGGCGCGTGATCGTCACCCGGTGGAGCGGGTCCACGACCGATCCTTGCGGGGCATGGGAGTCTTCGCGCACGGGGGCGCTGATCGAGTAGCCGTGGAGCGCAGCCATCGGCAGCTCGGCACCCAAGGGGCGCAACAGCGCCGCCGCCGCCACGCCAGCGCAGACGACGACGGCATCGAACCGGCGGGGCAGCGTCTCGCCGGCGATCCGGAGACCCGCGGGCGCCGCATCCAGCCCGGTGACCTGGGCATTGAAATGGAACTGCGCCCCGCGCTCCTGCGCGGCATAGCGCAGCATCTGGGCGAAGAGGCGGCAGTTGCCGGACTCGCCATCGGGAATGTGCAGGGCGCCGATCAGGGGGGTGTCGGGGGACAGGCCTGGCTCGATCTGGCGGGCGGTCTCGGCATCCACGTCGTGGATGACCATGCCCGCGTCCCGCAGCAGTTGCAGGGCCGGCTGCACGTGCGCCAGGTCTTCGACTATGCGCAGCAGGACCAGCGCGCCGCGGCCGGTTTCCGCGTCCACCTGCAGCTGCTCCGACACCCACCGCATGCGCGCCTGGCTGTAACGGCCCAGTTGCTCCAGTGCGGAAAGGGCCATCGGAAGGGCCGGCGAGCGGCCAGCCTTGCGCCAACGCCAGAGCCATCGCAGCTCGGAAGCCGTTACCCCTTTCGCGAGCCGCACCGCCGCATGGCGTCCCCACAGCCGGGTGCTTTGCGGGCCACCGATGCCGGGGGCCGCCAGGGGAATGAGAAGGGCAGGTGACGACAGGCCGGCATTGGCGAAGCTCGATTCCTCCGCCGCGGCGCTGCGTTGTTCGAAAACCGAAACCTCGTGGCCGTCGCACGTCAGTTCGTAAGCAGTGGTGACGCCGACGATCCCGGCGCCCACGATGGCGATGTGCATTTGGTTTCTGAGTTCTTTCAGGCACCGGCGCTAATGGACACTGCGCTGGCTGCTACTGTTTTTGTGTTTTCCAAGGGCCTGTTTCCAGGCGGGCCCTGCCGGCGCCGGCCGCGCCGATGGCGCAAGGGTCCGTTTGGGCTCGGTCAATCTGCCATGCTAGAATCTTTGGGTTTTGCTGGTGGCTGCGCAGTGCGTGGCCGACAACCTGGCAAGACAAATCGCAAACCAGCCCTTTCAAGGTGCTGCCTTCTTCTTGCAAGCCGGCAGTTATTGGGGCTGGATTTTAGACCCAACCTTCGGAGAAATTCTCATGTCCGTCACCATGCGCGAAATGCTGGAAGCCGGTGTCCACTTCGGTCACCAAACCCGTTTCTGGAACCCCAAGATGGCCCCGTACATCTTCGGCCATCGCAACAAGATCCACATCATCAACCTGGAAAAGTCGCTCCCGCTCTTCCAGGACGCCCAAAAGTTCGCCAAGCAGCTCACCGCCAACCGCGGCACCATCCTGATGGTCGGCACGAAGCGCCAGGCCCGCGAAATCCTCGCCACCGAAGCGCAGCGCGCCGGTGTGCCCTATGTCGACCAGCGCTGGCTGGGCGGCATGCTGACCAACTTCAAGACGGTCAAGACCTCCATCAAGCGCCTGAAGGACATGAAGGCCCAGCAAGAAGGCGGCCTGGACGCCATGAGCAAGAAGGAACAGCTCACCTTCACCCGCGAAATGGAAAAGCTGGAAAAGGACATCGGCGGCATCCAGGAAATGAATGCACTGCCCGATGCCATTTTCATCATCGACGTGGGCTTCCACAAGATCGCCGTGGCTGAAGCCAAGAAGCTGGGCATTCCGCTGATCGGCGTGGTGGACTCCAACCACTCCCCCGAAGGCATCGACTATGTGATCCCCGGCAACGACGACTCGGCCAAGGCCGTGGCCCTGTATGCCCGCGGTATCGCCGACGCGATCATCGAAGGCCGTGCCAATGCCGTGAACGACGTGGTCAAGGCCGTGGCTGCCGAAGGCTCTGACGAATTCGTGGAAGTGGAAGAAACCGCTGCCTGATTCCCGGCCGCGCGACCTGTCGCGAATGAAAGCGGGGCTCCTGGTTAGCCCCCTTTTTTTTAGCCCGAATGCTGTAACGAACTGAACTGAGACTGGAGAAAAAGATGGCTGCAATTACCGCAAGCATGGTCGCCGAACTGCGCGCAAAGACCGATGCCCCCATGATGGAATGCAAGAAGGCCCTGACGGAAGCCGAAGGCGACCTGGCCAAGGCGGAAGAGCTGCTGCGCGTGAAGCTGGGAACCAAGGCCGGCAAGGCCGCTGCCCGCATCACCGCGGAAGGCGTGGTCGCCAGCTACATTGACGGCACGACCGGCGGGCTGATCGAAGTGAACAGCGAAACCGACTTCGTGAGCAAGAACGACAGCTTCCTCGCGCTGGCCAAGGCCGCTGCCGAACTGGTGGCCAAGCACAATCCCGCCAACGTGGAAGCCCTGGGTGCCCTGCCATACAGCCAGGACGGCTTTGGCCCCACCCTGGAAGAAGTGCGCAAGGGCCTGATCGGCAAGATCGGCGAGAACATGTCGTTCCGCCGCTTCAAGCACTTCTCCGGCAACAAGCTGGCCTCCTACCTGCACGGCACCCGCATCGGCGTGGTGGTCGAGTTCGAAGGCGACGAAACCGCTGCCAAGGACGTGGCCATGCACATCGCTGCCATGAAGCCCGTCGCGCTGACCAGCGCCGAGGTGCCTGCCGACCTGATCGAGAAGGAACGCTCGGTTGCCGCTGCCAAGGCCGCGGAAGACAAGGCCAAGGCGGAAGCCGAGGGCAAGGCCGTGCAGTCCGACGAAATCGTCAGCAAGCGCATTGAAGGCGGCGTGCAGAAGTACCTCAAGGAAGTGTCCCTGTTCGACCAGGTCTTCGTGAAGGCCGCCGACGGCAAGCAGTCCGTGGGCCAGATGCTCAAGGGCGCCAACACCACGGTCAAGGCGTTCACCCTGTACGTGGTCGGCGAAGGCATCGAGAAGAAGGTGGACGACTTCGCTGCCGAAGTGGCCGCCCAGGTGGCAGCCGCCAAGTCTGCCGCTTGATCGCAGACCCCATCGCCACCTCACCCGCCATTCCATTGCCCCACGGAGAAGTCCCCATGTCCATCGCTGCACCAGCCCACAAGCGCATTTTGCTCAAGTTGTCTGGCGAGGCGCTCATGGGGGACGATGCCTTCGGCATCAACCGTGCCACCATCGTCCGGATGGTGGAGGAGATCGCTGAGGTCACCCGCATGGGTGTGCAGGTGGCCGTGGTGATCGGTGGTGGAAACATCTTCCGCGGCGTGGCCGGCGGCTCGGTCGGCATGGACCGCGCCACCGCTGATTACATGGGCATGCTGGCCACGGTCATGAACGCGCTGGCACTGGCCGACGCCATGGACAAGCAGGGACTGACTGCGCGTGTGATGTCGGCGATCGCCATCGAGCAGGTCGTCGAGCCCTACGTGCGCCCCAAGGCCCTGCAATACCTGGAAGAGGGCAAGGTGGTGGTGTTCGCCGCCGGTACTGGCAATCCCTTCTTCACCACCGACACCGCGGCAGCGCTGCGGGGTGCCGAAATCGGTGCCGAGGTGGTTTTGAAGGCGACCAAGGTGGACGGTGTGTACACCGCTGATCCCAAGAAGGACCCAACGGCGACCCGCTACACCAAGCTCACGTTCGACGAGGCCATGTCGCGCAATCTGGGAATTCTGGATGCGACGGCGTTTGCCCTGTGCCGTGACCAGAAGTTGCCGATCCGCGTGTTTTCCATCATCAAGCACGGCGCGCTCAAGCGCGTGGTCATGGGTGAGGACGAAGGCACGCTGGTGTACGCTTGAGCGTTGGGCGCGCTCCGGCGCGCCTGGCTTCATGCTGAGGAGAAAAACATGACCATTGCCGATATCAAGAAGAATGCAGAAACCAAGATGGACCAATCCATCGTGGCGTTCAAGAACAATCTGTCCAAGATCCGCACCGGCCGCGCCAATCCGGCGCTGCTCGATTCCGTGCAGGTCGAGTACTACGGCTCGTTCGTGCCGTTGTCGCAAGTGGCGAACGTGGCCCTGATCGACTCGCGCACCATCAGCGTCCAGCCCTGGGAAAAAGGCATGGGTGCCAAGATCGAGAAAGCCATCCGCGAAAGCGATCTGGGCCTGAACCCCGCTTCCATGGGCGACCTGATCCGCGTGCCCATGCCTCCCATGAGCGAAGAGCGCCGCAAGGAAATGACCAAGCTCGCGCGCAACGAAGGCGAGAGCGCCAAGATCGCCGTGCGCAATCTGCGCCGTGACGCCAACGAAGCCGTCAAGAAGCTGGTCAAGGACAAGCTGGCCTCCGAAGACGACCAGAAGCGTTCGGAAACCGAGATCCAGAAGGTCACCGACAAGCACATCGCCGAAGTCGATGCGCTGGTGTCCGGCAAGGAACAGGAAATCATGGCGGTCTGATCCCCGGTTCCGGGAATCGATCGTTGCCCTGCATGTCCGCCTCTTCGGTCATTCCGCACCACGTTGCCATCGTCATGGATGGCAATGGCCGCTGGGCCACGCGCCGTTTCCTGCCGCGGCTGGCGGGGCACAAGCAGGGCGTGGAGTCTCTCAAACGCTGCGCGCAGGCCTGCGTGGAGCGGGGCGTGGCCGTTCTGACGGTGTTCGCTTTCTCTTCGGAGAACTGGAACCGGCCTGCCGATGAGGTCTCGGGACTCATGGACTTGCTGGCCAAGGCGCTGTCCCGGGAAGTCCCCCAACTGCAAAAAGACGGAGTGCGCCTGCATTTCGTGGGCGAGAAAGCCGGGCTGTCGGAGAAGGTGCGGGCGGGCCTGCGCCAGGCCGAGCTGGACACCGCGCACAATACCCGCCTGGTCCTGAACGTCTGCTTCAACTACGGCGGCCGTTGGGACATCGCGCAGGCCGCTGCGGCCGTCGCGGCGCGGGGCGAGCCCATCACCGAGGCCAGCCTGCATGCGGCCATGGGCCTGGCGCACGTGCCGGATCCGGACCTGGTGATCCGCACGGGTGGAGAAATGCGCATCAGCAATTTCCTGCTGTGGCAGTCTGCCTATTCCGAGTTCTACTTCAGTGACCGGCTTTGGCCGGACTTCGACGGCAAGGCCCTGGATGAGGCCATTGCCGCCTTCAATGCCCGAGAGCGCCGTTTCGGCAAGACATCCGAGCAAATATTGGCGTCGTCACCTGCCTCGCTGCAGGTCTGAAAGGGCTTTTCCATGCTTCGACAGCGCGTCATCACTGCCATCGTCCTGCTGGCCATTTTGCTGCCTGCGCTTTTTTACCCGTCTCCGTGGCCCTTTGCCACGGTCATCCTGGTCTTGATGGCCGCGGGTGCCTGGGAGTGGGGTCGGCTTCAAGGGCTGGGCTCTGGCGCGGCCGTGGGGGTGGGGGCCGCTTGCGTCGCGCTTTGCGCGGCGAGCTGGTCAATGGGCTGGCTGCAGCAACCGCTGGCCTGGCTGTGGACCCTGGGTGGCGCCGCTTGGGTGCTTGTCGGCGCCTGGATGCTGCGCGCGGGTGTCCAGGGCTGGCCCCAGGTTCCCAAGGCCGTGCGGCTGGTCGGCGGCGTATTCGTGCTGTGGCTGGCGTGGCTGGCCGCGGTGCAGGCGCGCATGGCGGGCATCAATTTTCTGATGTCGATCCTGGTTCTTGTCTGGGCGGCAGACATCTTTGCGTATTTCGCAGGCCGGGCCTTCGGCCTGCGCTTCACCAAGAACAAGCTGGCCCCCTCGATCAGCCCCGGCAAGAGCTGGGAAGGCGTGTGGGGCGGCATGGCCGGTGTGGTGGTTCTGGCGGTGGCCTGGGTGGTCGCCGACGCGTCCGCCAGTGCATCGGTCGCGAGTTTCTATACCCACCTGTTCGCGCGCGGCTGGTGGCTGCTGTTGCTGGGTGCCGTGTTCATGGCGGCCATGAGCGTGGTGGGCGACCTGACCGAGTCCCTCGTCAAGCGCAGCATCGGCGCCAAGGACAGCAGCGGTTTGTTGCCGGGCCACGGCGGCGTGCTCGATCGCGTGGATGCGCTGTTGCCCACCTTGCCGCTGGCCATGATGTTGACCCACTTCGCTTCCGCATGAAACAACGCATCACGGTCCTGGGATCCACGGGGTCCATCGGTACCAACACCCTGGATGTGGTGGCACGCCATCCCGAGCGCTACGAGGTGTTCGCCCTGAGCGCTGCC
The DNA here is from genome assembly GCF_057546605.1 of Acidovorax sp. KPB24-03. NCBI lineage: Bacteria > Pseudomonadati > Pseudomonadota > Betaproteobacteria > Burkholderiales > Comamonadaceae > Acidovorax > Acidovorax sp. KPB24-03. The sequence continues at coordinate 7,196 of NZ_BAAJYR010000041.1, forward strand.
ACGCAGGTCGACGCCCTGCTGGCGCAATGTGTCCGTTTCCAGCCCCGCTTCGCCGTGATGGCCAGCGCGCCGCATGCGCGCCTGCTGGAGGAGCGGCTCGCGGCGCATGGTCTGGCAACGCGGGTCTTGCAGAGCCCGGACGCGCTGGACACCATTGCCTCCCACGAAGAGGTGGACGTGGTGATGGCCGCCATCGTCGGCGCTGCGGGCCTGGGCCCCTGCCTTGCGGCGGCACGGGCCGGCAAGCGCCTGCTGCTCGCCAACAAGGAGGCGCTGGTGGTGGGCGGTGAGGTCTTCATGTCCGCCGTCCGGGAGGGCGGGGCCATGCTGCTGCCGATCGACAGCGAGCATTCGGCGATCTTCCAATGCCTGCCCGAAGACCCGCAGACCTGGGCCCGCCGCGTGGACCACATTCTGCTCACCGCATCCGGCGGGCCATTTCGCACCCGGGCGCCGGCCACGCTGCGCGATGTCACGCCGGAGCAGGCCTGCGCCCATCCCAATTTCTCGATGGGGCGAAAGATCTCGGTCGATTCGGCCACCATGATGAACAAGGCCCTGGAGGTCATCGAGGCGCGCTGGCTCTTCGATCTGGCGCCGGAGCAGATCAAGGTGGTGATCCATCCGCAGCAGATCATCCATTCCATGGTCCAGTTCGTGGATGCATCGGTGCTGGCGCAACTGGGAACGCCGGACATGCGCGTTCCGATCGCCTGCGGGCTGGCCTGGCCGGAGCGCATCGAGAGCGGAACGCCGCGGCTGGATTTTTCCACCCTGTCCGCGCTCACCTTCGAGGAGGCCGATGCCACCCGCTTCCCGGGGCTGCACCTGTCCTGGCAGGCGCTGCGCGCGCAAAGCGGCACCACGGCGGTGCTCAATGCCGCCAACGAGGTGGCCGTGGCCTCGTTCCTGGAGCGCCGCATCCGTTTCGATCAGATTCATCGGCTGAACCTTGCAACTCTGGAGGCGGTGACACCCTCCAACCCCGAATCGCTCGGGGCCCTGCTGGCGCTGGATGCCGAAGCACGGTCCGTCGCTCTGCGCAGTGCGCAGCGGCTGGCCGCCTGAGCCATCGCCTCCGGGCAGAAAGACACCATGTTGCTGACCGTCATTGCCTTCATCGTCGCGCTGGGCGTGCTCATCGCCGTCCATGAATACGGCCACTACCGCGTAGCGGTCGCCTGCGGCGTGAAGGTGCTTCGTTTTTCGGTGGGTTTCGGCAAGCCCCTGCTGCGCTGGCAGCCCAAGGGATCACCCACGGAATTCGTCATCGGCGCGTTTCCCCTGGGCGGGTATGTGCGCATGCTGGACGAGCGCGAGGCTCCCGTCGATGCCCATGAGCGCCACCTGTCGTTCAATGCCAAGCCGTTGCGATCCCGCGCTGCGATCGTGGCGGCGGGTCCGGCGGCCAATCTGCTGCTCGCCGTGCTGCTGTACGCCGCAGTGAACTGGATGGGCGTGGAGGAGCCGAAGGCGGTTCTCGCCAGCCCCGTGCCCGGGTCCGTGGCCCAGAAAGCCGGCCTGCAAGGCGGCGAGCTCGTGCTGGAAGCGGCTCTCGGCAACGAAGAATCCGAGCCGGTGCGATCCTTCGAGGACCTGCGCTGGCTCCTGACCCGCGGTGCGCTCGACGGCACCGACGTCCGCCTGCAGGTGCAGCCGTCGCCCGGGGCGCCGCAGCGCCAGATGGTGCTGGAACTCGCGCAATTCGATGCGCGGGAGGCGGATGCGCAGCTCTTTCGCAAGATCGGCATCGTGGGTCCGTGGACGCGGCCCGTGCTCGGCGAGGTGGTCCAGGGAGGGGCGGCGCAACGCGCTGGATTGCGGCAGGGGGATTTGGTCGTCAGGCTCGGTGCGACGAATGTGGTGGATGGCCAGCAGTTGCGGGAGCTCATCCGTGCATCGGTCAGTGGCGGGGTGGTCGTATCCCAGCCGTGGCGCATCGAACGCGGCGGCCAGACCTTGACGCTGGATGTGCTGCCGGACTTGCACAGCGAGCCTTCCGGCCCGGTCGGACGCGTGGGAGCGTTCGTGGGCGCTCAGCCAGAGTTCGTGACCGTGCGGCACGGGCCGCTCGAAGGATTGTGGAACGGAGTGGTGCGCACCTGGGAGGTGTCGGCCCTGACCCTGCGCATGATGGGGCGCATGGTGATCGGCGAAGCCTCGCTCAAGAACCTCAGCGGCCCGCTCACCATCGCCGATTACGCGGGCCGTTCGGCCAGCATGGGGCTCACGCAGTACCTGGTGTTTCTGGCCCTCATCAGCGTGAGTCTGGGTGTGCTGAACCTGCTTCCGCTGCCGGTTTTGGACGGTGGGCACCTGATGTATTATCTTTGGGAAGGCGTGACCGGCAAGGGCGTGTCCGACGCCTGGATGGAGCGATTGCAGCGCGGCGGCGTGGCGGTGCTTCTCCTGATGATGTCCATCGCCCTGTTCAACGATATCACCCGGCTTTTTGGCTAACCTTTTTGCCGCGCGCGTTCACCGCGCGGTACCAGTTCACTCATGAAAAAACAATTCAATCGCTTGGGCGTGCGCAAGGCTTGTGCCGTGGCCGCCATGGTTTTTGCTGCCAATGCGGCATGGGCCCTGGAGCCGTTCAAGGTGCAGGATATCCGGGTGGAGGGTTTGCAGCGCGTCGAGCCGGGCACGATCTTCGCATCGATGCCGCTGCGGGTGGGTGACGACTACAACGACGAGAAGGGCGCTGCGGCGATCCGTGCGCTGTTCGCGCTGGGCCTGTTCAAGGACGTGCGCCTGGAGGCCAGCGGCAACGTGCTCGTGGTGGTCGTGGAAGAGCGTCCCACCATCGCCGACGTGGACTTCGCCGGTGCCCGCGAATTCGACAAGGACACGCTCAAGAAAGCCATGCGCGATGTGGGCCTGACCGAAGGCCGGCCTTTCGACAAGGCGCTGGCCGACCGCGCGGAGCAGGAGCTCAAGCGCCAGTACATCAACAAGAGCCTGTACGGCGCCGAGGTCGTGACCACGGTCACCCCCATCGAGCGCAACCGCGTCAACCTCACGTTCACCGTGACCGAAGGCGAGCCCGCGCGCATCAAGGAAATCCACCTGGTGGGCAACAAGGCCTTCAGCGAATCGACGCTCAAAGGGCTGTTCGACCAGGACACGGGCGGCTGGCTCAGCTGGTACACCAAGTCGGACCGCTATTCCCGCACCAAGCTGAACGCCGATCTGGAAACCCTGCGTTCCTACTATCTGGCGCGCGGCTACCTCGAGTTTCGCATCGACTCCACGCAGGTGGCCATCTCCCCGGACAAGCAGGACATCACGATCACCGTCAACGTAACCGAAGGCCAGCGCTACGTGGTCTCCGGCGTGAAGATCGAAGGCAATTACCTGGACCGCGACGACGAGTTCAAGTCGCTGATCACCATCCAGCCCGGCGAGCCCTACAACGCCGACAAGGTGGCCGAAACCACCAAGGCATTCACCGACTACTTCGGCAATTTCGGCTTCGCGTTCGCGCGTGTCGAAGCGGTGCCCGAAGTGGACCGCGAGAACAACCGCGTGGCCCTGGTGCTGCGCGCCGAGCCGGCCCGCCGTGCCTACGTGCGCCGCATCAACGTGAGCGGCAACAACCGCACGCGCGACGAAGTGATCCGCCGCGAGTTCCGCCAGTACGAAGCCTCCTGGTACGACGGCGACAAGATCAAGCTGTCCCGTGACCGCGTAGACCGCCTGGGCTTCTTCACCGAAGTCAATGTGGAAACGCAGGAAGTGCCGGGCTCGGCCGACCAGGTGGACCTGGTGGTGAACGTGGCCGAAAAGCCCACCGGATCGCTGCAGCTGGGCGCGGGCTTCTCGAGTGCGGAAAAGGTCTCGCTGTCGTTCAGCATCAAGCAGGAGAACGTGTTCGGTTCGGGCAACTACCTCGGGGTGGACGTCAACACCAGCAAGTACCGCCGCACGCTGGTGTTCAGCACCACCAACCCGTACTTCACGAGAGACGGCATCTCGCGCACGCTCGATCTTTACTACCGCACCGACAAGCCGTACGAGGACCAGGGCGGCAACTACGAGCTGATCACCGCTGGTACCAGCGTGCGTTTCGGCATCCCCTTCAGCGAAACCGATACCGTGTTCTTCGGGGGCGGCCTCGAACAGACGCGGATCAAGCTGGGCACCAACATTCCCGCCGCGTACCTGTCGTATGCCACGACCTACGGCTCCAGCAGCACCGCGATTCCGCTCACGATCGGCTGGTCGCGCGATGACCGCGACAGCGCCTTGGCACCCAATTCGGGCCGCTACCAGCGCCTGAACACCGAATGGTCGGTGGCCGGCGATGCGCGCTATGTCCGCGGCAATTACCAGTTCCAGCAGTATGTGCCGCTGAACAAGAAGTTCACCATGGCCTTCAACAGCGAGTTCGGCTGGGGCAAGGGCATGAACGGTCGGCCGTTCCCGGTATTCAAGAACTACTACTCGGGCGGCCTGGGCTCCGTGCGCGGTTTCGACCAAGGCACGCTGGGTCCACGCGACGTGACGGGTGCGTCGCTGGGCGGACCGAAGAAGGTCACGCTCAATGCCGAGTTGATCGCACCGTTCCCAGGTGCGGGCAACGACCGCACGCTGCGCGTGTTCACTTTCGTGGATGCGGGCAACGTGTATGGCGAAGATGAAAAGGTCACCCTCAGCGACATGCGTGTCTCTGCCGGCCTGGGCCTGAGCTGGATTTCTCCGCTCGGTCCGCTTCGCCTCGCTTTTGCGCAACCGGTGCGCAAGTTCGCCGGCGATAGAATCCAGAAACTGCAATTCCAGATCGGAACGTCTTTCTAATGAAATCTCTCTCCCGCCATATTCCCCTCGTTCTCTTGCTGGGCACGCTCGGTGCAGCCGTGCCTGCACAGGCGCAGGAGTTCAAGGCCGGCTTCGTCAACACCGACCGCATCTTCCGCGAGGCCAGCACCGCCAAGGCGGCTCAGGCCAAGCTGGAGCAGGAGTTCTCCCGTCGCGAGAAGGACCTCGTGGAGCAGGGCAACAGCCTGAAGTCCGCCACCGAGAAGTTCGAGCGCGAAGCGCCCACGATGGCCGAAAGCCAGCGCACGGCTCGCCAGCGCCAGCTGGTCGACCAAGACCGCGACTTCCAGCGCAAGCGCCGCGAGTTCCAGGAAGACCTGGGCGCCCGCAAGAACGAAGAGCTGGGCCAGGTGCTCGAGCGCGCCAACAAGGTCGTCAAGCAAGTCGCCGAGGCCGAGAAGTACGACGTGATCCTTCAGGAAGCCGTCTACATCAACCCCAAGCACGACATCACCGACAAAGTGATCAAGGCACTGAATGCCGCTGCTGCCACGCCCGCCAAGTGATGGCCGTCGGCTGACGGGGCGCGCGGCGTGAGCCTCTCTCTGGGGCAGATCGTCGATGCGCTGGGCGGCACGCTGGAGGGGGGCGAGAGGGACGGAGAAATCCGCCGCATCGCTCCCCTGGAGTCTGCAGGTCCCGGTGACCTGGCTTTTTTAAGCCATCCGCGCTACCAGCAGCAACTGGCCGCCTCCCGGGCGGCCTGTGTCATTGTGGCGCCATCGATGCGCGAGGCCGGGCTGGCCCGGGGGCCGTGCATCGTCGCGGACGAGCCATACGTGTATTTCGCGCGTGCCACGCAACTGTGGAAGCGCGTGCACGCCGTGGCCGTGCCGCAGGGCATCCATCCCAGCGCGGTGGTGGACCCGGACGCCACGGTGCATCCCACGGCCTTCATCGGCCCGCTGTGCGTGGTGGAGCGCGGTGCGCGCGTGGGTGCAGGCACGGTGCTCAAGTCGCGCGTGACGGTGGGCGAAGACTGCCACATCGGCGAACGCTGCATCGTGCATGCCGGCGTGGTGATCGGGGCCGACGGCTTCGGCTTCGCGCCGCAGGGCGGCGAATGGGTGAAGATCGAGCAGCTGGGGGCCGTGCACATCGGCAACGACGTCGAGATCGGCGCCAACACCTGCATCGACCGCGGCGCACTGGAAAACACGGTCATCGAAGATGGCGTGAAGCTCGACAACCTCATCCAGATTGGCCACAACGTGCGCATCGGCCGGCATTCCGCCATGGCGGGGTGCGTGGGGGTGGCGGGCAGCGCGACCATCGGCGCGCATTGCACGGTGGGGGGCGGAGGCATCGTGCTGGGGCATCTCGAATTGGCCGACCACGTGCACGTGTCGGCGGCCACGGTGGTCACGCGATCGCTGACCCGGCCGGGTCAATACACCGGCATGTTCCCCATCGACGAAAATGCGAAGTGGGAAAAAAACGCGGCCACGCTCAAGCAGCTTCACAGCCTGCGCGAACGGATCAAGGCCCTCGAACAAACTCGAAAAGACGGTTAGACCGCATCTTCCAATGATGGATATCCACCAAATTCTCAAGCTCTTGCCGCACCGCTATCCGTTTCTGCTGGTGGACCGCGTGGTCGAACTCGAAAGGGGCAAGCGCATCCAGGCGCTCAAGAACGTCACGATCAACGAGCCTTTCTTCACGGGGCATTTCCCGAGCCGGCCCGTGATGCCCGGCGTGCTCATGCTCGAGGCCCTGGCGCAGGCCGCGGGCCTGCTGTCGTTCGACATGATGGGCGAGGCGCCCGGCGACGACAAGGTGTTCTATTTCGTCGGCATCGACGGCGCGCGCTTCAAGCGCCCCGTGGAGCCGGGCGACCAGCTCATCCTGGAAGTGGATCTGGACCGTATCAAGGGCGGCATCTACAAGTTCAAGGGCCTGGCACGCGTGGGCGACAGCGTGGCCTGCGAGGCCGAGATCATGTGCACCATGCGCACCGTGGGCTGACGCTGCGAGGGCAGGGCGGCACGTGACCAGCAGCATCCACTCCACAGCCATCGTCGACCCCGCAGCGCGGATCGACGCCTCCGCGGCCATCGGCCCCTATGCGGTGATCGGCCCGCACGTGACGATCGGTGCGCGCACCTCGGTGGGCGCGCACTGCGTCATCGAAGGGCGCACCACGATCGGCGAAGACAACCGGATCTTCCAGTTCGCCTCGCTTGGCGCCGCGCCGCAGGACAAGAAGTACGCCGGCGAGCCCACCGAGCTGCGCATCGGCGACCGCAACACGATCCGAGAGTTCTGCACGTTCAACACCGGCACGGCGCAGGACCGGGGCGTGACCACGATCGGCAACGACAACTGGGTGATGGCCTATGTGCACATCGCCCACGACTGCGTGGTCGGCCACCACACCGTTCTGGCCAACAACGCCACGCTGGCCGGCCATGTGCACGTGGGTGACCACGCCATCATCGGCGGCCTCACGGGCGTGCACCAGTTCACCAAGGTGGGCGCGCACGTCATGGCCGGGTTCGCGAGCCACATCTCGCAGGACGTGCCCCCCTTCATGATGGTGGACGGCAACCCGCTGTCCGTGCGCGGGTTGAACCTCGAAGGCCTGCGCCGGCGCGGGTTCTCGGCCGACCGGCTCGCCGCGATCAAGCAGGCGCACCGCCTGCTGTATCGCCAGGGCCTCACGCTGGACGCGGCGCGGCAGGCGATCGCCGAACTGCCGTCGGTCCACGGCGAGGCCGCGCCCGACATCGCGCTGCTGCTGGATTTCATCGCCAACTCCTCGCGCGGCATCGCGCGCTGACCGCGATGGCGCCCTCCCTCCAACCGGCACCGCGCATCGCGATGGTGGCAGGCGAAACCTCTGGCGATCTGCTGGCGGGCCTGCTGCTCGACGGCCTGCAGGCACAGTGGCCTGGCGTGGTGGGGCAGGGCATCGGCGGGCCGCAGATGCAGCGGCGGGGCTTCACAGCCTGGTGGCCCAGCGAGCGCCTGGCCGTGCACGGCTACAGCGTCGAGCTGCTGCGCCGGCTCTGGGGCATCGTGCAGATCCGCAAGCAATTGAGGCGGCGGCTGCTTGCGGACCCGCCGCAGGTCTTCATCGGCGTGGATGCGCCCGATTTCAACCTGGGACTCGAATCCGACCTGCGTGCGGCCGGCATCAAGACGGTGCACTTCGTGTGCCCTTCGATCTGGGCCTGGCGTGCCGAACGCATCGACAAAATCAAGTGCAGCGCCGACCACGTGCTGTGCATCTTCCCGTTCGAGCCCGCGCTCTTGGCCCGCCACGGCATTGCGGCCACTTACGTCGGCCATCCGCTGGCGAATGTGATTCCCATGCAGCCGGACCGCGAGGCGGCGCGTGCCCGGCTTGGGTTGGCCCCCGGCGACGAGGTGTTGGCCATCCTGCCGGGCAGCCGTTCGGCCGAGGTGGACTACATCGCCACGCCGTTCCTGCGGGCGGCTGCCTTGCTGCGCCAGACGCGCCCGGCGCTGCGCATGGTCATCCCGGCTGTGCCGGCGCTGCGTGAGCGCATCGAGCAGGTGGTGCGCGAATGCGGCATGGCCGAGGCCGTGCAGGTCGTCGAAGGCCAGTCGCACGCCGTGCTGGCGGCCTGCGACTGCACGCTGATCGCCAGCGGCACGGCCACCCTGGAGGCGGCCCTGTTCAAGCGGCCCATGGTCATCGGCTACCACATGCACCCCATCAGCTGGCGCCTCATGCGGCGCAAGCAATTGCAGCCGTGGGTGGGGCTGCCCAACATCCTTTGCGGCGAATTCGTCGTGCCCGAGCTGATCCAGGACGCCGCCACCCCCGAGGCGCTGGCCGCGGCCGTGACGCAGTGGCTCGACGCGCCTACGCAATCTCCCGACACGCTGGCGGCGCTGGAGCAGCGCTTTACCGCACTGCACGAAACCCTGCGCCGCGACACCCCCCGATTGGCCGCCGATGCGATCCAGAAAATCCTTGCCGCCTGAGCAGGCGGCCCTGCCGTGGCATCCCCCGGGCCTGGTGGCCGGGGTGGACGAAGCCGGGCGCGGGCCGCTGGCCGGCCCGGTGGTGGCCGCCGCCGTGATCCTTGACGATCTGAATCCGATCGCCGGTCTGGCCGATTCCAAGACCTTGACCGCTGCGCGCCGCGAAGCGCTGTACGACGAGATCCGCGCCAAGGCCCTGTGCTGCGCGGTGGCCGAGGCCAGCGTGCAAGAGATCGACACCATCAACATCCTGCAGGCGACCATGCTGGCCATGCAGCGCGCGGTGCAGGGGCTGCGCCTGAAGCCCGTGCGTGTGCTGGTGGATGGCAACCGGCTGCCCGTGCTGGAAGTGCCCGCGGACGCCATCGTCAAGGGCGATGCGCTGGTGCAGGCCATTTCTGCGGCGTCGATCCTGGCCAAGGTCACGCGCGACCGCTGGTGCGCGCAATTGCACCTGGAATATCCCCAATATGGCTTTGCCGGCCACAAGGGATATGGGACGGCCGAACACATGGCGGCGCTGCAGCAGCATGGCGCTTGCCCGCACCACCGCCGCTCGTTTTCGCCCGTGGCCGCGGCCCTCGTGCGGGGCAACGCGGCGGTGCTCCCGCTGCCTGCGGTGCCTACCGTGGATGGAGGGCACGCGTTGCCAGCGCCGCAGGGCCTGGTGCAGGCGGAATGGCAGCCGGCATGACCTCGGACAACGTCACCTTCGTTCAGTCGCGCGACAACGCGTTCGTCAAGGACCTGCGGCGCCTGGCGCAGGACAGCAGCGCTTACCGCAAGCAGGGCCGGGTCTGGCTGGAAGGCGACCACCTGTGCCGTGCGGCGCTGGCCCGGGGGCTGCAGCCGGCGGTGGCCGTGTATGCGGAGTCTTTTTGGCCTGAAGCGCAAGAAAGCTACCGGCATGCTGCTATCAAAAACATAGTGATTGCCGATCCTCTCTGGGCGGACGTGAGCGGCCTCGAATCCCCGGCGCGCATGGGCTTCGTGCTGGAGATGCCTGCAGCCGCCGCGTTGGTGCCCGGCGTGTCCACCGTGGTGCTCGACCGCCTGCAGGACGCCGGCAATGTGGGGTCCATCCTGCGCAGTGCATCGGCATTCGGTTTCGGACAGATCGCGGCCATCAAGGGCACGGCGGCGCTGTGGAGCGCCAAGGTGCTGCGGGCCGGCATGGGGGCCCACTTCGGCCTGCGGCTGGTGGAGGGGCTCGATGCGACGGACATCGATGCGCTCGGCCTGCCCCTGCTGGCGACCAGTTCGCACGGCGGGGAATTCCTGCACCGGGCGCAACTGCCCTGGCCTTGCGGCTGGGTCATGGGGCATGAAGGGCAGGGCGTGTCACCGGCGTTGCAGGAGCGCGCGAGCCGCCTGATCCGCATTGCCCAGCCGGGCGGGGAAGAATCGTTGAATGTGGGTGCGGCGGCCGCGATCTGCCTGCATGCGAGCGCTGCGGCGGCGGAGATGGGCCGCACCTGACGGCTCGGCCCGCAGGCTTTCAGCGATGCGGGCAGACCTTGGTCAGGGCGGTCAGAGAGGGCGGTAAGCGCATCGCAGCGCCGACCCTGCGTTTCGCGGCACGGCCGCCCTGAGGGAGGGCGACCCGCCAGGGTCGTCAGGCCATTGCTTCTTCACCCGCCATCAGCTCTTCCTTGCGGGCTTCGAGCGTTTCGCGCATGGCCACGAGGTCGAGCTTGCGGGCGGCACGTGCCTTCGGAAAGATCTCGTTGCGCTCTTCCTTCACGTGGTGGTCGATGTACTCGCCCAGCACGGTCACCTTGGCATCGAACATTTCATCGGCGGCGCTGGCGGCCTCGATCTGCGCGATCAGGTCCTTGGCGCTGGCGTGCTCCACTTCGGCTTCGGCGACGAGGTCGGTGTCCTTGATGGCATCGCGCAGGGCGGGGTAGAAGATCTCTTCTTCGATCTGCGCATGCACGGTCAACTCGCGGCAGATCTGGCGCGCCAGTTCGAACCGCTGGGTGGCGGCCGCCTTGGAGCGGGACTCCATCAGCGATTCGTATTCCTTGAACATTTTCTTGACGGCGCGATGGTCCGCATCGAGCAGGGAGCAGGCGTCTCGGGGTGCACGGGTGGTGGTCATGGGATTTCCTTGTCGATGGTGTGTGTGGGGAAGGCCATGCTGCACGGGTGGTCTACCCCCTGCCGTAGGACGCCAAGCCACGGGCCTGCGCGGGTTCGCCTTCGGCCGACAGGCCGTTGGGGCAGGGCCATGGGCCCCATCGATCATTGGATTGGCTGCGGGGATCGTGCTGGCAACGCACGTTGGTCGCCGCCGCTCAGCCGCTCGATGCCGGGATGCTGTGCAGCGCCGGCATACGCAATGCAAGGCCCAAACGAAAAACCCCTGACTCTTGCGAATCAGGGGTTTCCATTTGGTGCCGGAGAGATGAATCGAACACCCGACCTTCTCATTACGAATGAGCTGCTCTACCGACTGAGCTACACCGGCGAAGACTCGAATTATATATCGGAATGGTAGCGTGTCACGCGTTCCACTTCATTTTTTGAGCCCAGGACCACGCTGACGCGCTCGTGCAACTGCGTGGGCTGGATGTCCAGGATGCGCTGCTTGCCGTTGGTGGCGGCGCCGCCGGCCTGCTCGACTAGCCAACTCATGGGATTGGCTTCGTACATCAGGCGCAGCTTGCCGGGCTTGTTGGGTTCGCGCTTGTCCCAGGGGTACAGGAACACGCCGCCGCGCGTGAGGATGCGGTGCACGTCGGCCACCATGCTGGCGATCCAGCGCATGTTGAAGTCCTTGCCGCGCGGGCCTTCGGTGCCGGCCAGGCATTCGTCGATGTAGCGCTTGACCGGGGTGTCCCAGTGGCGCATGTTGCTCATGTTGATGGCGAATTCCTTGGTGTCCTCGGGAATGCGCACGTTCTCTTCCACCAGCACGAACGAGCCCTGCTCGCGGTCCAGCGTGAACATGGCGACGCCGTCGCCTACGGTCAGCACCAGCGTGGTCTGGGGGCCGTAGATGCAGTAGCCCGCGGCCACCTGCTGGGTGCCGGCCTGCAGGAAGTCCTCGGTCATGACGCCGGGGTGGCCTTCGGGCTTTTTCAGCACGCTGAAGATGGTGCCGATGCTCACGTTCACGTCGATGTTGGAGGAGCCGTCGAGCGGATCGAACAGCAGCAGGTACTCGCCCTGCGGATAGCGGTTGGGCACCACATAGATGCTGTCCATCTCTTCGGACGCCATGGCGGCGAGGTGGCCGCCCCATTCGTTGGCTTCGATGAGCACTTCGTTGGCGATGATGTCCAGCTTCTTCTGGATCTCGCCCTGCACGTTCTCGCTGGCGGCCGTGCCCAGCACGCCGCCCAGCGCGCCCTTGTTCACGGCGTGGCTGATGCTCTTGCAGGCACGGGCGACCACTTCGAGCAGCAGCCGCAGCTGCGAGGGGATGAGGCCGTCCACCCGCTGCTGTTCGACGAGGTAGCGGGTGAGGCTGATGGTTTTTGCCATGGAGGGGGTTTCCTAATTTTTTTGGACGTGATCAGTCGGCCAGCGCGCGGGTGACCACCTCGCGCACATCGTTGGACAGGTCGGGCTTGGCCGCCACGCGGGCGATGGCGTCGCGCGCCGCGCCGCGGTAGGGATCGGCCAGCTTCTTCCAGCGGTCGAGCGCCCGGGCCAGCCGCGCCGCCACCTGCGGGTTGAGCGTGTCCAGCTCCAGCACGCGATCGGCCCAGAACTGGTAGCCCGCACCGTCCAGCCGGTGAAAGCCCCCGGGGTTGGCGCTGCAGTAGCTGAAGATCACGCTACGTGCGCGGTTCGGGTTCTTGAGGCTGAAGTCCGCGTGTTTCATGAGCTGCTGCACGGCGGCCAGCACCTGCCCGCCGCGGTCGGGCGCGCCCGCCTGCAGCGAGAACCATTTGTCCAGCACCAGGGCCTCGTCCTTGAACAGGGCGTGAAAGCGCGCGAGCGCCGGCTCGGCCAGGGCATGGCCGCTGTACACCAGCGCCGTGAGGGCGTTGAAGCGGTCGGTCATGTTGCTGGCGTCCTTGAAGCGCTGGTACGCCTTGCCCGGCCATACGCTGTCGCCCGTGGTGCGGGCCGCCAGGCACAGCATGGACAGCGCCAGGCCCGACAGCGCGCGGCGGCCGGCCGAGATCGCATCGGGGCGGTAGGCGCCCGTGTCGTGGTGCTGCGCCCAGATGGCTTCCCACTCCGGCTGCAGCGCGACGGCGAGCTGCGCGCGCATTGCTTCGCGCACGGCGTGCACACGCTGCGGGTCCACCACGTCCAGGTGCTCGGCGATGTAGCCCTCGGAGGGCAGGCTGAGCACCAGTTCCTTGAAGGCCGCGTCCAGCGCGGGGTGGCGCAGCACGCCGCGCATGGCCTCCACGAAGCTGTCGGGCACGATCTGTTGCTCAATAGGTGTGCCTGCCGGCGGATTGATTGCCTCGTCCGCTATTGTTTTAATAGCGATGCGCAGGGCCAGGCGCTGGCCGGCCTCCCAGCGGTTGAAGGCGTCGGTGTCGTGCGCCAGCAGGGCGAGCAGCTCGGCATCGCTGTAGTCGATGTCCAGCACCACCGGGGCGCTGAACCCGCGCAGCAGCGACGGCACGGGCTGGGAGCCCACGTTCACGAAGGTGAACGCATGGGTGGCCTCGGTCAGCACCACGGTGCGGTCCGCGCCGCCCGCGGCGGCCTCGCCCTCCAGTTGCAGCGGCAGTGCGCTGCCGTCCGCGCCCAGCAGGCCCAGGGCCACCGGGATCACGGCGGGCTCCTTGAGCGGCTGGCCGGGCGTGGGCGCGAGGCTTTGCGACAGCGTGAGCGTGTAGGTGCGCGCGGCGGCGTCGTACACACCCGTGGCCTGCACGCGCGGCGTGCCGGCCTGCGAATACCAGCGCTTGAACTGCGGCAGCAGGCGGGCCAGGTCGCTGTCCGGGTTGGCATCGGCGATGGCCTGCGCGAAATCGTCGCAGGTGACCGCCTGTCCGTCGTGGCGCTCGAAGTACAGCTTCATGCCGCGCGCGAAGCCTTCGCGGCCCACCAGCGTGTGCATCATGCGCACGACCTCGGCACCCTTTTCGTAGATGGTGACGGTGTAGAAGTTGTTGATCTCGACGTAGCTGTCGGGCCGCACCGGGTGCGCCATGGGGCCGGCGTCTTCCGGGAACTGCGCGGTGCGCAGCACGCGCACGTCCTCAATGCGCTTGACGGCGCGGGCCGAGGGGCTGCCCGACAGGTCCTGGCTGAACTCCTGGTCCCGAAAGACCGTGAGGCCTTCCTTGAGCGACAGCTGGAACCAGTCGCGGCAGGTGACGCGGTTGCCGGTCCAGTTGTGGAAGTACTCGTGGCCCACCACGCTTTCGATGTTGCCGAAATCCACATCGGTCGCCGTGGCCTGGCTGGCCAGCACGTACTTCGTGTTGAAGATGTTCAGGCCCTTGTTCTCCATCGCGCCCATGTTGAAGTCGCTGGTGGCGACGATCATGAAGCGCTCCAGATCCAGCGGCAGGCCGAAGCGCGCCTCGTCCCAGGCCACGCTGGCCATGAGGGAGTTCATGGCGTGCTCGGTCTTCTCCAGGTCGCCCGGGCGCACGTACACCTGCAGCAGGTGGTCGGCGCCGGAGCGCGAGCGGATGCGCTGCTCGCGCGCCACGAGCTTGCCGGCCACCAGCGCGAACAGGTAGCAGGGCTTCTTGTGCGGGTCCTGCCACTTGGCGAAATGGCGCGCGCCGTTGGGGCCATCGTCCAGCGGGCCGTGGTCGATCAGGTTGCCGTTGGACAGCAGCACCGGGTAGGCGGCCTTGTCGGCGCGCAACAGCACGGTGAAGCTGGCCATCACGTCCGGCCGGTCCAGGAAGTAGGTGATGCGCCGAAAGCCCTCGGCCTCGCACTGGGTGAAGAAGGTGCCCTGGCTCACGTACAGGCCCGACAGCTGCGTGTTCTTGGTCGGAGAGCAGGTGGTGAAGATCTCCAGGTCGAAGGGCTCGTGGCCCTCCGGCAGGTTCTCCAGCACCAGCTGGCCGCCTTCCATCTTGAACGAGGTGCCCGCGCCGTTGACCAGCACGCGCGCCAGGTTCAGCTCGTCGCCATCGAGCCGCAGCGCGCCCGCGGGCACGTCCGCGTTGCGGCGCAGCCGCATCTTGTTGAGCACCCGGGTCTTGGCCGGGTCCAGGTCGAACGTGAGGTCCACCGTGTCGATCCAGAACGCGGGGGCGGTGTAGTCGGCACGGTGGATGGCCGTGGCGTGTCCTTCTCTCATCATGGCTTGGGGCTTTCCGGGCGCGTTACACGCCCTGCTTGAGGGAGGCTTCGATGAAGGCGTCGAGATCGCCGTCCAGCACCTTCTGGGTGGCGGAGATTTCGACGTTGGTGCGCAGGTCCTTGATGCGGCTGTTGTCCAGCACGTAGCTGCGGATCTGGTGGCCCCAGCCGACATCGGTCTTGGTGTCTTCCAGCTTCTGCTGCTCTTCCTGGCGCTTGCGCATCTCGAAGTCGTACAGGCGCGAGCGCAGGCGCTGCCATGCCACGTCGCGGTTGCTGTGCTGGCTGCGGCCATCCTGGCACTGAACGACGATGCCGGTTGGAATGTGCGTCAAACGCACGGCCGAATCGGTCTTGTTGATGTGCTGGCCGCCG
>NZ_BAAJYR010000042.1:0-22501 GCF_057546605.1 Acidovorax sp. KPB24-03
GGGGGGCGCAGGCGGTGATTCCCCCGCGCAAGAACGCAAAGCCATGGAAAGAGACTTGGGAGGGAGCGTCTGTGCGCAATGAAGCGCTGCGGGCCTGCCAAAAGCTGGGGCGCGGTATCTGGAAGAAATGGAGCGGCTACCACCGAAGAAGCCTAGCGGAGACCAAGATGCACTGCTTCAAACGCCTGGGCGAACGGGTGATGGCACGCACGTTCGAGCGCCAGGTGACTGAATTGCATGTGCGTGTGGCACTGCTCAATCGCTTCACGCAGTTGGGACGCCCTACAACGGTACCTGCGGCTGCTGTGGCGTAGCTGCGTCTGGGGTAGGGGTTATCTCGGCCTGTTTCTGGTTTATGCAACAAAGCCATTCCAATGAGAAACCTCTCACAAATTGCAACGATTTTTCGGAATCTTTGACACCCTTCAAAAACTCACCCCCTTAAAATTTCATTGGGATTTTCTCAATAAAATTAGGGAGGTAATATGGAGAGAATGAATCAAAGGCCCCATGCCATTTCGCGCCGCGTTGCGCTGGCGCTCTGTCTTGCAAATTCCGGATTACCCTTTGCCGCCGCCGCGAAGGAAGAATTTCCAAACAAGCCGGTTCGTTTGGTTTCCCCGTTTCCGGCCGGTGGCTCCACCGATATTCTTGCCCGCCTGCTTTCCAAGCACATGTTTCCCGCCAGCGGGCAGGCGCTGGTCGTCGAGAATGTGCCCGGCGCTGGCGGTAATGTGGGAGCGGCCCTGGTCGCCCGCTCACCCGCCGATGGCTACACCCTCGAAATCGGAGCCATGTCCACGCATGCGATGAACGGCAGCATCTACAAGAACCTGTCGTTCGATCCCATGAACGATTTCGACACGGTGGCCTTGCTGGCCTATGCGATCAATGCGGTGGCCGTCTCGGCCAGCGTGCCGGTGCGCACCTTCCCGGAACTGCTGGCCTACATCCGCGCCAATCCGGGCAAGGTCAACTATTCGACCGGGGGCATTGGCACCCACAACCACCTCACGGTCGCGCTGCTGGCGAAGACCGCCGGTCTGGACATCGTTCATGTGCCCTACAAAGGCGGTGGCCCCGCCGTGGCGGCATTGGTTCAGGACGAATGCCAGCTGTATGCCGGCGGGGCCTCGCTGCTGCTGCCCCACGCCCAGGCGGGCAAGGTGCGCCTCGTTGCCGTGACCGAGAAGACACGTTCGGAGCTGCTGCCGGACCTTCCCAGCGTTTCGGAAACGCTCAAGGGGTTCGAGGTGACCAACTGGTACGGCGCGTTCGCACCGCGCGGGCTGGAGGCCAGCCGCCGCGCCCTGCTCAACCAGGAGATCCATCGCGTCATCGCACTGCCGGAAGTGGCCGACCGGCTCAAGGGACTGGGCATGGTGCATGCCTCCCTGTCGCCGCTGCAAGTGCGCGACGTGCTGCAGGCCGATCACGACCTCTGGTCACGCACGATCCAGTCGCTTCGCATCGCCAGCGAGTGACGTGCCACGTTCACGCAGTGGGCCTGGGATGGTTCACGACGATGCCCTGTCCAGCGCTGTCGAAGAACGTGCATCCTCCAAGACGCGCGTGCGGGTCAGCACATGCGATTCCTGCGATTTCTTACCCATGACGCAAGCTGCTTACCCAAAGGTCTATGCCCTCACGCCCAGGTTCTCCAAGGGTATGCTGGTGCGCTGGTCCGTCATGCTGGTGCGGCAGGGGCAGCGCTTTCAGGGCGAGTTCGCGGTTGCCGATCACGGCAGCGTGGAAGACGCCAAGGCCGCAGCGCTCGCCTACCGCGACGAATTGCTGCGGACCATCCGCCCCTTGAGCCGGCGGGAGTTCAGCGCCATCGTCCGCAAGAACAACACCTCCGGAGTACCAGGCGTCTCAAGAAGCGTTGAGCCGGGAGGGGTTCGCTGGTCGGCCACGGTGTATCTGGCCAACGGCAAATCACAGCGCCGATCCTTTGCAGTGAAGAAGTTCGGCGAGGAGCGTGCCAAGGAACTGGCGATCGAGGCCAGGCACCAGATGCTCCAAACCGTGGATGGGTGGATGGTTCGCCATCCTGACGGTGAACCCCGCCGAGGCCATGAACTCCCCGACATGGATCGTTCGGCCATTCCCCGCCTTCGCAAGGACCGCAGCGAGCGGTTGCCAACACCACATTCCCCAGAGCGTCGTGTGTACCGCTATCGGTGGACCCGGACGATGCGCCGCGGCGGGGTGTGGACCGGCGAATACTGGATTGCGGAGTATTCGACGTCCGACGGCAAGGTTCGGCGCAAGTGCTTTTCCGTGGGACGCCATGGCGAGGAAGAGGCCAGGCGGCTTGCCCTGGAGCAACGCCGGGAATGGGTGCTGAACCCGCCCCTGCCACAGAACCGGACCCGATAGCGCAAGGCCCGCCAATCGGGAGATCCGCCAGTTCGCTTTGTTGGTCCATGGTGGCGGGACCGTGTGTTTGACTGGGTTTTCGGGCGCGATCTCCGCGCCGGGAAGATCGGAACGCACCATGCCGCACCCCCGCTTTGCTCGCTATCGCCGCCCCGCCCTCGCCCTTGTGGCCGGAACGCTGCTGGCCTCCTTGACGCTCTACATCGGGCTTCACCGTGGCGGCTCTGACGAGCACCGGGTTGCGGAAGACGCGCGCAGTGACAACCCGATGGAGGTCAGCGGCGGCCCCTGGGTGCATGGGCCCATGCAGGCGCGGTTCGCGCTCACCCTTTATGCGGATCTCGAATGCCCGTTTTGCAAGACCTACTTTCCGGCGCTGAAGGACTGGATCGACCGGCATCCCGACACCCGCCTTCAATGGCACCACCTTCCCTTGCCGACACACGAACCGGCGGCATCGAACCTGGCGGCACTGGCGGAATGCGTGGGACAGGCCCACGGCCACAGCGGCTATTGGGACGCCGTGGCGTGGATCTACCGCAACACCCGTGGCGGCGGCCAGGGTCTGGAGGACGGCCAGCGCTATCCCGGCACCACGCCTGACGTTCAGGACTGCCTGGACAGCGGCCGGGGCCGCACCGCCGTTCAGGCGCAAGCGGCGGCAGGCGCGCGCGAGGGCGTGGTCGCCACGCCGACCGTGCGAGTGACCGACACCCTTAGCGGGCAGACTTTGCTGCTGCAGGGACAGGTCGAGGGAGATGCGCTGCTGTCTGCCCTGGATTTGATCGGCAGCGGCAATCCGGTTGCCTCGGACTCCCGATTGTTGGCTGACCCCGCCGCCGATTCGCAGTGAACTGCACGGTGCCATCCCAGGCGTCCGTTGTGCGGGAGTTCACCATGCCCAGTGTTTTTGTTCGGCCAAGTTCAAGCCTGCGGGGAGGTCCGTTGCTCACGGCGGTCATCGCTCTGGCCGGTGCCTTCGCATCGACCTTCGCCCAGGCCGCAGAGGTCAAGGTCTTCACGCTGCAGTCGATCCCTCTGGTCGGCGTTTCCCCGGAGGTGGCCGTTGTCCACCTCGATGCCGCCAGCCAGATCGAATCCCGCATCGGCACCCAACTGCCGGCCGATCCACAACGTGCGCAGGCCATTGCGCGAGAACGCCTGGACCGAGGTGGCGAGGCGTTGCAGCGGGAACTGGCAGCGGCCTACCAGGGCGTGGCCGATGCCTGGAGCCTGGGGATCACCACCCTGCCCGCCGTGGTCGTGGACCGGCGCTACGTCGTCTATGGCGAGCCCGATGTGGCCAAGGCGTCCGCCCGCATCGCGGCCTACCGAAAGGCCCACCCATGAAACACCGACCTCCATGGCGCGCCGGGATCGCTGCCGCCCTCCTGGGCATGGCTTCGACCGCCTTGGCGCTGGACACCGCCACCATCGCCGCGTCCGCACTGTCGCCGGATTGCCTGGAGTACCGGGTGGTGGGCATCTGCTACTGGCTGCGCTGCTCGAAGTCGGGCTGCACGGTGCGCTCCTCGGTGAAGGTCCGTCACTACGTGCCGGATGCCGTCGTGTCGAGCTATGCCAACACGGGCGAGAACCCGTGGGTGGAGGTGCGTGCGATGGGCATGCCCAATCCCACCGCAGTCGCGGGCGGCGACGGCACGACCAACCAGAGCAACGAGAACAATCTCTCCAGATTCAAGAACGCCGATGTGATCGGCCATCCGGGCGGATCGCTGTTCGGCCGTTTTGCCAGCGCCTCCGGGTATAGCTGCGAGGGCGCGGGCACGGCCTTCATGCCCTATCTGATCAGCACGCTCGATACCGTGGCCTGGCGCTACAACGTGCCCGAAGCGGTCTATCCCGAAGCACTGATCCCCGGCATGCGGGAGATCGGCGCTCGCACCACCCTCAATCTATGGGGTGCGGTCTATCCGCGGGGCGGTTTCCTGCACCAGACGGACGACCACAAGAGCGGAGCCGTGGTGGCCCAGCGGGCCGGCGATGTCGTCACGCGGCGCGGACAGCCGCATGTCTATCAGCCGATGCTCTCCACGCCGCGCGCCGGTTACTGGCCGGCCGGCGAACTCATCGAAGGGAGTGCCTCCACGGGCAAGTGGCAGGAACTGACCCCTGCCCTGTCGCCCACCTGTGCGGTGTTCCCTCACTCGAATACCCGGGTGCAGGCCCCGCGTGGCGACTACGCCTGGGCGCTGTGGCGCCCCTATAGCTGCTGCCAGCGGCGGGGCCAGGTGTTCCTGGGCAGCGTGGATTTCAACGGTGGAGGCTTGCGGCCATGACGGTTTCTCATTCGACGCGCACGTTCGCCCTGGTCACGGCGATGGCGGTGGCCTCTCTCCATGTCGGCGCGGATGCCCAGAGCGCCGATCAGACCGGCGAGAAGGCTGGCGACAAGGCCAGCGAGTACGGCTTGCAGCGCCAGGGCAGCGTGATCGGGGACGATGTGCTCTACAGCATCGGCGGGGGGCGCGCAGTGTCCATGACCAGTGCCGCCCAGATGCGCTCGATCGGGGTCGGGGTCGGCTGGAACAGCAATCTCATCTGCGGCGACATGAACATCGCGACCACGATCCAGAACCAGCTCAATGGGGTCACCAACGGGTTCCAGACCATCATGTCGTCGGTGATCCAGAACGCCACCAGCGCGGTGGCGTCGCTGCCGGCGCTGATCATCCAGCGCGCCGATCCGGGCCTGTACAACCTGCTGACGAACGGAGTGCTGCAGGCGCGGCTGGATTTCGACCGCTCGAAGGCAACCTGCCGCGGAATCGCGAACCGGATGGCGGACATGGCGGGCGGCCAGTTGGGCTGGGGCCAGCTGGCCGAAGGCATGGCCCTCAAAAAAGCCGTGGCGAGCACCGATGCGGTTTCGGCCATCGACGAGGCGGAACGCCATCGGGGCAAGGACGGCGTGCCCTGGGTGGGCGGGCGCAATGCCGGTGGTGCCGGCCAGGCACCCATCCGGGTGGTCGCGGACGTGACGCGCGCGGGCTACAACCTGGTGAACGGGCGCGGGGTCGAGGACACCTCGCCCATCGATGCCGCTGGCTGTGGCAACCGGCTGGCCTGCGAGACCTGGTCGTCCCCGCAAGCGGCCGTCGAATGGGCCACGCGGGTGCTGGGCGAGCAGGAACAGCGCACTTGCGACGGTTGCACCAAGACCCAGACCGTGCCCGGCGTCGGCCTGACGCCCCTCATTCAGGAGGAATACGACACCAAGCTGCAGGTGCTGCAGGAATTGATTGCCGGTCGCCAGCCGACGAGCTTCGAGAACCTGCAAGCCGCGAGCAGTGGCTCGCTGCCCGTGACGCGGGGGGTGATCGAGGCGCTGCGCGACGAACCGGACCAGGACGTTCTGGCCCGGCGACTGGCCTCCGAAGTGGCCTTGGCGAGCGTGCTGGAGAAGGCGTTGCTGCTCCAGCGCACGTTGCTGACCGGGCGGATGGAGCCCAACGTGGCCGCCAACGAACTGGCCCAGCAGGCGGTAGGCCAGGACAGCGACCTTTTGGACCGCGAGATCCGCAATCTCAAGACGGAACTGGAGTTGCGCCGCGAGCTCGCCAACAACGCGCCCATGGCCATCATCCAGCGCCACGGCACGCGTGCAGCGGGATCGCGCGGCATCTATCAGGGCGACCCGACGCGCAACCGGCTCGATCAACTGCAACAGCCGCCCCCGCGTGGGGGCACGCCATGATGCCCGCGTGGCTGCGACTGCGCTGGCTGCCGGGTTGGCGGGCCGCAGTGGCGCTGCTGTGGGCGGCTGCAGTGATCGCGGTCGCCGTCGTCGCCAATCTGGTGGGCATCCGGATGCTCGGCAGCATCAGCCAATGGGACCGCTGGCTCCAGGAGCAGGCGGTGTGGTTTTTTGCATGGCGGCTGGCGCTGTATGCGGTGTCCGGCTGGGGATGGGTATGGATGCGCAGGCGTCTGTGCGCCCGCGAGCCGGACGGCAACGCGCACCAGCGGTTCCTGCGTGCCGAAATCGCCGCGGCCATGGCGCTGGTGGCACTGGAATGCAGCCTGCTGCTGCAGGCACGCTGACACCGAAGGGATCGGCCGATGACGCTCTACACGACGGACTATCTGGAGTATTACCTGACGCTGGTGGGCTGGCTGGTCCACAACGGAATCTGGAACGCGCTGGTCGCCAGCGGCGTGTTCGCGATCCCGTTCCTGACCATCGTGATCCAGGAGTGGCTCAAGGCTCGCTCCGAAGGGGCCGACGAGGGCAACAAGGGGGTGTTGAGCGCCCTGCGGATCGAGAACCGGGTGTTCGTGGCGATCGTGGTGGTGCTGTTCGGGGGCATCCCGTTCATCGATGTGGATCTGTCCACGATCCGCTTCGACGCATCGCGCTCGACCCAGTGCCAGACGACGGTGCCCACGCCTGCGCAGACGGGCTGGAGCCAGTCGTTCACGACGCTGAACGAGCAGTCGGCGAAGGTGCCGGTGTGGTGGTTCTTCCTGCATTCGATGAGCAAGGCGGTGACGGGCGCGGCGGTGGCGGCGATTCCCTGCGGCACGGATTTGCGGCAGATGCGGATGGAGGTGGATGCCACGCGCATCGACGATCCGGTGCTGGCCCAGGAGGTGGCGGATTTCTCGAAGGATTGCTACGGGCCGGCGCGGGCGCGGTTGTTCATGCAGCGGCCCGATCTGGACGCGGCGCAGGGCAACGAGGTGACCTGGATCGGTTCGCGGTTCTTCGTGGACACGGCGGGGTATTACGACCGCTATCGGTCGCGCACGCCGCGCGAGGGATGGCCCTACGAGGCCGAGCGGGATGCGGGCCTGGCCGAAGTCGCCAGCGGCGGGGGCTACCCGACGTGCCGCCAGTGGTGGTCGGATAGTGAGACGGGTCTGCGGGCGCGGCTCCTGGCCCAGGTGAGCCCGACGCTGCTCACGCGGCTGGCCAACTATGCGGGGTTCGTGTCCCGCAGCGAGCTGGACGATTCGGTGATCCGGGCGATTGCGGCACCCCGCCAGCAGAAGCTGAACCAGGGGGAGGTGTACACGGACTATGGCGGGCAGATCGACAAGACGTTCTTCAACGATCTGGCGCGCGGGGCGGGCAACGTGGGGCTCGCCCTGGGTGCGCCGGGCTTCTTCCCGGCGATGGATGTGCTGCGCCAGGCCCTGCCCATGGTGCTGTCGCTGCTCAAGATGGCGCTGGTGATCTGCATCCCGATGGTGCTGATGATCGGCACCTACGATCTCAAGGTGCTGATGACGAGCAGTTGCGTGTTCTTCGCGCTGTACTTCGTGGATTTCTGGTTCCAGCTGGCACGGTGGATCGACAGCACGATCCTGGATGCGCTCTATGGCTGGGGCTGGGGGTGGAACCGCCCGATGACGAACTTCAATCTCGCGATGGGGCTGGACAATGCGTTCGGCGACATGCTGCTGAACTTCGTGATGGCGACGATGTTCGTCGTGCTGCCGGGGGTTTGGATCACCGCTTTGACTTGGGCGGGCGTTCGCGTCGGTGGTATGGCACAGTACCTGGCGACAGGAGCCAAAGACGCACAGGCAGCAGGGAGCAAAACAGGCGACACATTGGTGAAAACGGTCTTGTAGACGAGGAAGCGCCTAACCATCATCGTCTGGATCGTAAGGATCAATTCGTGATCCATCCCGATGATAGAGGCCGAACCCAAAAATACCATCGCGCAGTTCTGGCGCTTTTTTGTTCGTCGTCAGAGCTTCCGGCACTCCAAGCAACCGCAACGAGGCATCCAAGTAGCAAAGCGAGCCAGAAGGATAGGTAGGCGATGCCGCCAACCGTCAGTAACCTCAGCATCCAAACCACCGCCCTGGTGCCACCGGCTGGAATGCCATGTTCAACCAACCATATTGCTGCCCCATGCTCTTTGCGGGCATAGCTGCGCCAGGCATGAGACGCACCTCTGCCCAGCCGGTAGGTCCATCCAAAAGTGTGTGACTGCGTGGTCATGGTCATCCTCCTTCGCCGTCCGAACCGTCAGCTTCCCCACGGATTGATCACCTGGATGCCACAGTCCAGGAAGTCCTTGACGTTGCGTGTCGCCAAACTGGCTCCCCGCGATTTTGTGATTGCCGCGATCATGGCGTCAAACTGGCTGATAGGCTTTCCTGCCGCCTTGCGTGATGCGGAGATTTCCGCATAGGCATCAGCGGCATCGTCGTCGAAGCCGAGGATCTGCCCAGCCATGTCCGTGACGAAAATTCCTTTGACGGCCTCCAACAAAGCCGTCTTTCGTTGCCCATCCGGCAATATATGCACACCGTAGAGTAGTTCTGCACGCGATATGGTGGTCGTGAAGAGTGCAGAGCGGCGCTGCCGGTCGAGCCAGGCCATAGGCACATCTTCCGGAGCCGCCCGCAGAGTCTCCGACAGGACGTTGGTATCGAGAACGATCATGCGCCGAACTCTGGCGGCACGCGGATGGCTTCACGTGCTGGCAATTCTATTTCCACACCTCCGAGATCCTCCACACGTGCCCTGATGGCCTGCACCAGCGAGGGCGCGCGTTCCGGCTCCTTGGACAGAGCGGCACGCAGGATGTCCCGGGCTTCTTCCTCCATGGAGCGGCCATGGATGGCGGCCTGGATACGGAGCCGTCCCTTGAGCTGCTCATCAATGTTCCGAATGGTCATCGTTGTCATCATTGCATCACCTCGTTAGTCAATGACTGCAATTTAGTCGTTGATTGAAACGAACGCAACCGGCTGACGTGTTCGAGACCAGTTCGTGGGTTGACTGCACGCCGCTTTCTTCAAAGATTTGCACGGGACGACGCGATATACCAAAAGGATGAGGGCAAAAGGCAAGGGAATGGGCCCGAAGGGGAATGGCCCTACCTGCAAAAGGAAAAGGCCCATCCCGCCCCGAACTCAAGGGATCGCATGTTCGCGCTGTTTCAACGAAAACGCCCTCCGCCACCCGCACAGGCCCCGCACCAGGACGCTGCGCCAAAAGGAAAAGGGCTGACCCGCCCCGAGCCCGCCGCGTCGCTGCTCGCCACCCCGCGCCGGCAAAAGCTGCTGGAACACATCTGGCAGCGCACCTCACTCTCACGAAAGCAGTTCACCACGCTGTACCAGGGCCCCCTGGAGCGCTATGCAGAACTGGTCCAGCAGTTCCCCGCGTCGGAAAGCCATCACCACGCTTACCCCGGCGGCATGCTCGATCATGGCCTGGAGATCGTCGCCTACGCGCTCAAGCTGCGGCAGTCGCACCTGATGCCAGCGGGTGCGACACCCGAGGACCAGGCAGCACAAGCCGAAGCCTGGACGGCCGCCACCGCCTACGCGGCCCTGCTGCATGACATCGGCAAGATCGCCGTCGATCTGGACGTCGAGCATGCGGACGGCAGCGCCTGGCATCCCTGGCATGGTCCGTTGCGCAAACCCTACCGCTTCCGGTATCGCAAGGACCGGGAATACCGACTGCACACAGCGGCGGCGGGCCTGCTCTATCGCCAGCTGCTGGACCGCGAAATCCTTGACTGGCTCAGCGGATATCCGACCCTCTGGGCCGCGCTGCTGTATGTGCTGGCGGGCCAGTACGAGCATGCCGGTGTGCTGGGGGAAATCGTGACGCAGGCCGATCGCGCTTCGGTCGCCCAGGAACTGGGCGGCGATCCTGGCAAGGCGATGGCCGCACCCAAACACGCCCTGCAGCGCAAGCTACTGGACGGCCTGCGTTACCTGCTCAAGGAGGAACTCCGGCTGAACCAGCCCCAGGCTTCGGACGGGTGGCTGACGCAGGAGGCGTTATGGCTCGTCAGCAAAACCGTGTCGGACAAGCTGCGCGCGCACTTGCTGTCGCAGGGCATCGATGGCATTCCGGCCAACAATACCGCCGTCTTCAACGTCCTCCAGGACCACGGCATGCTGCAGCCCACCGCGGATGGCAAAGCCATCTGGAAGGCGACGGTGACCAGCGACGCGGGGTGGTCTCATGCCTTCACGCTCCTGCGGCTTGCGCCGGCGCTGATCTGGGAGGGTCACGAACGACCCGAGCCGTTCGCGGGCTCGGTAGAGGTGGTTCTGGACGAACCGGCAGCGTGCCAGGAAACGCCAACCGCAGAACCGGAAAACTCGCACGCCGTTCCTGTCTCCGGTCCATCGCCATCAATTGCTGCAGCGTCATCCCTGACGAAAGTCCCGCCTGTGCTGCCAACCCCAGGCGACGGCGTGGATGCGCTCCTGGCCTTGATGGAAACCCCGGCAGTCGAACCCGTTGCAACCGAGGCGGCGAAAGCACTGTCGCAACCGACCCCAAGGAACCCGCCCACGGACAGCAGCCCCGTGCCGTCACGCACCCCAGGAACAGCCGTACAGGCACCATCGGGCGAGGACTTCATGGGCTGGCTTCGTCGGCACATCGAGCGACGCACGCTCATCATCAACGATGCCAAGGCCCTGGTGCACACGGTCGCTGGCACCGCTTACCTGGTCAGCCCGGGCGTTTTCCAGCGCTATGCGCAGGAGCACCCGCACGTCGCAGTCCTGGCCAAGCAGGACCAGGTGGCCGATTGGCTGTGGGTGCAAAAACGCTTCGAGAAACTGCAGCTCCATCGCAAGCAGGACAGCGGCCTGAACATCTGGACTTGCGAGGTCACGGGGCCACGCAAGTCCCGGCGCTTGCATGGCTACATGCTGACGGAGCCGAAGCGGTTGTTCGAGGACGTGCCGCCCGACAACCCCTATCTGTCCAATCCCGTGAGCGAAGCGGCGCCGGATGGCAGCGCCCGGAAGGAATTGGCGGGAAAGTCCGTCACCTAAGCCGACCATTGCGCGTTGGGCGCTTTCTCCTTCAAAGTGAAGCACACGGCCATGACGGCTTCATGGAAGTTGTGCGGTGTCACGCCCTCCACGGGGGCCAGCCCATCCAACAGGTCATGCGGCTGTGAAAGCACCCGGTAAATCTCCCAGGGGTCGGCATCACCGGCATGCTTGAGAACCGCCTGGATGAGCCTGTGTTTGAGCGGATCGAAATGCCAATCGGGAACCCGCTGGCCCAGGTTCCCCATGCTCAACGCGAGGAGCTTCTTGTTGCTGATTTCGTAGCTGATCCAGCGGCGGGACTTGCCCGCCATTTTGGCGAACTCCGCAGCGGATAGAACATGCGGCGCATTGAAGATGTCCACCATCTCGTTGCGCTGGCGCTGGGCGTCGGACAACGCGGACTGCTCCCTCGGGCCCGCGATGGCCGACAAGCGGCGCACCGTGTCCGGCACGGTTGGCGCAGTCTGAGGCGTACTGCTCACCAGCCGTACCGGCGTTGGTGCGATCACCACGCGCGCATCGTGGTGCGAGCGTTCATGCAGAACTTCCGGGACGCCCTCCAGATGCAGGGTCAGGCGCATGCTGCCCGCTTCGACCTGATGCTGCTCGAACAGATCGAGCCGGTCCGCCCAGTCCTGCATCATGTGCCGACGTTGCTCCACATATTCCGCATGGTTGTAGGCGGCGCTCACCTGATCCGGGTCGGTGTGGGAAAGCTGGGCATCGATCCAGACCTTCGGGTAACCGATTTCGTGCAGTGCGGTGGACATGGTTCCCCGGATACCATGGCCGGTCAGTTGATCGGTGTAGCCCATGCGCTTGAGTGCGGCATTCAGCGTGTTTTCGCTGATGCGTTTTTTCAGGTCGCTGTAGTGGCAAAACAGGTACTTTTGCGCAGGCTTGAACTTCGCCAGCATGTGCCGGACGATCTCCACGGCCTGCACCGACAACGGCACGATGTAGGGGGGAATGTCGGCGGGTCGCTTGCCCTCCTTGCGCATCTCCAACTGCAATTGCTTCACGACCTCGGGTGGGATGATCCACAGGCCCTGATCGAGATGGAACTGGTCCGGGGTCGCGAAGCGCAATTCCCCCGTCCGCACCCCGGTCAACATCAGCAATCGCAGTCCGAGCTGGGTTTGCAGTCTGCCGTGGTATCTGCGCAGACGCTGCAGCATCGCGGGCAACTCGGCCATGCGCAGGAACGGGTTATGGCGAACCGGAGGCTGCGGCATGGCCACGACATCCAGATCGAACGCCGGGTTCTGTTGCAGTCCGGGCACGACGATCAGGGCGTAGCGAAACAACTGGCGCAGCCATGTGCGCACTTTCTCGGCAACGCTCAGGGCCTTGCGCCGCTCGATCTTGGCAACGACCTCCAACAGGTCAGGCCGCTGGATTTCGTAGATGGGCGTCTTCCCGAGGGTGGGCAGAACATCGTTGTCGAAAACCCGTTTGATCTGCGAAAGCGTCGTTTGACGGCCTTCCTTGAGGCTCAGAGAACGGTGGATGACCCACTTGTCGAAGACAGCCTTGAAGGTGTTCTCGTCCGCCAGGCGCACGGCCTGCCGCTTTTGCTTGCGGTCCGAGCGGGGATTGATCCCCTTGGCCAGCAGAGCACGGGCTGCGTCGCGCAATGCACGGGCCTCTCGCAGCCCCACTTCCGGGTAGGTTCCGAGCGACATGCGTTTTTGCTTGCCGACCCAGTAGTAACGGTAGTGCCATGCCTTGCCCCCGGTCGGAGAGACTGCGAGGCAAAGCCCGTCGATATCGCTGAGTGTGTAGGGTTTGCCGTTCGGCTTTGCGTTGCGGACGGCCATATCCGAGAGTGCCATGCTATCTCCTGAGCTTCGCGTCAGGGCTACATGCTTGTCTCTTTGACCTCGCTCCTCCAGCAACAATCCGGTCTGCGCCGCGTCCGTATTGATGGACTTAAAAATGGACTTAAAAGTCCTGGATGCAGGCGGATTTCAATGGACGTCACTGGAATGAAAAAAGGGGCAAAAGCCCCTGTTTTCAACGACTTACAGACGTCAGTGGAAGTCTGTAGATCATAAATTGGAGCGGGAAAAGAGTCTCGAACTCTCGACCTCAACCTTGGCAAGGTTGCGCTCTACCAACTGAGCTATTCCCGCATGTCACTGGATTGATTTACACCAACCTAGCAAGACTCAAATTATAGCACCAATTTTAACCACTCAACCAGAACAACCGAATGTTCTTGTTCCGTGCATCAAAACCGCTTTCGCGATCAGTGCTGGAGGCGCGGGCCGGAGTCGAACCGACCTACACGGATTTGCAATCCGGTGCATAACCGCTTTGCTACCGCGCCAAACCTGCTTCCCTTGGCAAAAAGGGGAAGCTGTGCTTCCCCTTTTTTGGAAATTGGAGCGGGTAACAAGCTACCCGCTTTTTTCCTAAGCCGTTGATTCAACACGGGTTCTGGGAACACCTCGCTGTTGAACGGACTGCATTGTGTACTACCTGCCGGATGTTGGCAAGGCTTTTCGTCACCTGGCATTCCATCGACCGCCACGCCGGTCTTCTGCGGTCCGGTTTTCCGATGGCCTCGCGCGAGAACGGTTGGCCTCACCAGCGCCACCGACGAGTTTGCGCTCCGCGGATACTGCGCCAGTCCTTCCATGGCACGCCACCGAGGGCTGCACCATCGATTGGTCCGGTGGCCTTGGGCGACTGTGGGTCTCGGTCGCGCCTCGCGCGCTGCATCTGCGGATGCCGACCACTGCCCCGATTGCGACAAACCGGGTTTGTCGCAGTCCGCATTGTTCGCTGCCCCGGCGCTTCGTGTCGTCCTTCATGGCGGCGTCCGGCGAATCGCCGATGCCATCAGGAGAACCGACATGACGAACCAAGAGCCTTCCAAGGCCGTCACCATCGCCAGCGGCGACGTATCCGCCCAGCTGCCATTGCTCCCTGTCCCGCTCGCCCTGCTGCGCGACCGGCGCGTGATGCCGCTGGAGCGCAATGCCTGGATGATCCTGCACGCTGGTGCCGATCCGAGCGGCTGCGTCAGCGGCGTTACCTATGCCGAACTGCAACAGTTCCTGTCCTGCGTCCCCGACCGCGAACTGGCCTCGCGTGAGACCGTCTCGCGCTGCCTCACCATCCTGCGGCTGACACGCTGGATTCACATCGATGCACACATCCGCAATCCGTTGACCGGGAGGGTCCGGGTGAACCACTATGTCGTCCATACCCGGCCACTGTCGTTCGCGGAAGTGCTCGGGCGTGACCTGACGTGGATCGGCCTTTTGGACCACGCGCTGGACCATCCGACGATCACGGTGCGCCAGATTGCCGAGCAGGCGTTGCGCGATCTGGCGGGACACCCCGAAGACCTCGCCCGGCTCCCGCAGCACCTGATCGCCCAGGCCGGGGCACTGCGGCAGCGGGACGATGGGCGCGAGAATGGCGGCGATGATGATGATGATGATGATGATGACGATCCGCAAGGCGGTTGCGGTGATTGCGCAGGCGATGACAGCGAACTTGCCGTCTTGGACCGGCCACCCGGACAGGAGCCCCCCCGCGACAACCCGCAAAGCCGGTCGCACGGGCGGCTCGCGCACACGCTCGCGCGTACGGTACGTAAAAATATAAATAAAAATAATACTTACGTACCGTGCCCGAACGGCGTCCCGAACCGGGCCGATGGAGGCGGTCTCGATCTGCCGGCTTCCTTCGGCGCGCTCGCCGCAGACCAGCAGCGCGATGTACTGCGCCAGTTGCGGCGGGTGGCCCCCGACCGGCAACAGGAGGTGTTGGACGAATGGTCCGCACGCTGCCTGCTCGGCAAGGTGCTGCGGCCGGTGGGCTACCTGTTTGCGCTGATCGGCAGGGCGATCAAGGGTGAATTCCGTCTCTTTGCGGCAAAGCCGCGGGCCAGCGCCGCATGCGCGGACAAGCCGGCCTGCGCACCTGCTGCGCCAATCGGAACGGCGGCACGTCCCGATGCGGCCTCGCCTCGCCCCATGCCTGTCGTCCCTGCCTCTGTCCCGGTTCCAAACCGCAGGCAAGCCCCCCAGGTCACGCCGGCCGTGCGCGAGGCGGCGCGGGCATGGCGCGCGAAGATTCGCGCCAATCTCGGGCTGCCCGACACGGGCCTGCCGCAGCAACTCGCAT
The DNA here is from genome assembly GCF_057546605.1 of Acidovorax sp. KPB24-03. Classification (NCBI taxonomy): domain Bacteria; kingdom Pseudomonadati; phylum Pseudomonadota; class Betaproteobacteria; order Burkholderiales; family Comamonadaceae; genus Acidovorax; species Acidovorax sp. KPB24-03. The sequence continues at coordinate 15,322 of NZ_BAAJYR010000042.1, forward strand.
GCGCACCGATTCTGGCCATGGGATGGTCCGGTGCATAGCGCTCCAGGCTCGCGCTGCCGTACCGACACGCCGGGGTCAGCCGGACTGGCGCGCCCGGCGTGCCCCCCGATGATCGAGCGCTGCCGCAGCCGGGTCGTCACTGCCCGCCGCAGTGACGACCCGGCCCCCTGCCGCAACAATACGGTCTGGCGCAGCATCGCATTGCCTGCGGCCTGCATGACGATGGCCCGGCATACTGGCGCAGCGGTGACCTTCCGGCGGGTTTCCAACACCGGAGCAACGGGTGCAATGTCCCATGCACCGCTCACGTTGCAACTGCCCCGCCGTACCCATTCGGCGGCCCGCAAGCAGCGCAGGTTCCCGCACGCGCTGCGCCCCCATCGGGGGTGGAACCGTCCTGGCACGCACTGGCTCGTCGCGCGCGCCGCCCCGGCCCATGGGGAGAGCCTGTTTTTTTACCGTGGCAGGGTGTCCATCCGGCTCTCTGCCTTCCTCCCTCCAACCCGCACCGCGTGTGCGTTGTCCGCTTCACCGGCCCCGGCGCACGCCGCGCGGCCATGCCTTTGTCCTCGGTCTGGCGCAGCCTGCCCATCGGTTTTTTTCATCCCCCCGTTCTTCAGTTTCACAGGAGGTATTCATCCCGGCGTTTTCGCATGCGTCATCCCGGCCTTGCGCCGGTTTCCCCCGCTCCGGCTTCCCACAGGAAGCGAGGCGGGTGCCTCATCGGAGGCAAGAGGTGTTCTGAGCACCTGGCCCTAGCCCTTCGGGGATTCCGCCTGCTGGCGGATTGGCATCAACACTGACCGGATTTGCCCTCAGACGATAACCACGTCGGCGCGCGCTGAACCAGCGACACGACGTGACATGACCAATTCCCGCGAAAGGACCGCGATGGACGATCTGACCTATACGCTGCGGCAACTGTGCCAGCGCAACCGCGACGGCAGCCATGCGACGCAGGCGGACCGGCAGCGTTCGCTGTCGCTGGCCGCCCGGCATTTGCGCGAGGCGGGGTTTCGGCAGATGCGGGCGTCTTCGCTGAAGGGCCGGCATGTGGACAAGCTGCTCGAACGCTGGCAGGCCGAGGGGCTGTCGGCGGGCACTTTGAAGAACCGGCTGGCCCATCTGCGCTGGTGGGCGGAGAAGGTGGGCAAGGCGGGCCTCATCGCTGCGGACAATGCGCAACTGGGGATCGCGGAGCGCCGCCATGTGAGCCAGGAGAGCAAGGCGCGCGCGTTGGGCGATGGGCCGGACCGGGTGAGCGATGCCCATGTTCGCATGAGCCTGCGCCTGCAGGAGGCGTTCGGGCTGCGCCGTGAGGAAGCGATCAAGTTTCAGCCGGGCTATGCGGACCGCGGCGATCACGTGGCGCTCAAGGGGTCATGGACGAAGGGCGGGCGCGAGCGCTGCATCCCGATCACGACGCCGCAGCAGCGCACGGTGCTCGATGCGGCACATGCCCTGGCCGGGGCAGGTTCGCTGATCCCGGCGCACAAGACCTATATCCAGCAGCGCCACACCTATGACGGGCAGTGCAAGGCGGCAGGGCTGAGCCACATGCATGGGCTGCGGCATCGGTTCGCGCAGGCGCGGTATGCGGCGCTGACGGGCTGGGCAGCGCCCGCAGACGGCGGGCCCACGTCCCGCCTATTGACCCCGGCGCAGCGTGTTCAGGATGCCGAGGCCCGGCAGGCGATCAGCCGGGAACTGGGCCATGAGCGGGTGCAGATCACGGCGGTGTATCTGGGGCGGTAGCGGCTAAGGCTTGATGGCAAGCGGCGTGATGGCGGGGTGCGCCTGCTGCTGGGCGTGCCACAGGTCATGGGCGATCTGCTCGGCCAGGTACTGGCGTGCAGCCCCCAGGCCGGACAGTTCCAGCCGGTGTGCCAGATCGGCGGTGATCGGCGCGTGGCCGTTCAGGATCGAGGACAGCAGGAGGGGCGAGTAGCCGATGTGCTGGGCGAGTGCCGCCGCGCTCAGGTCGAGGGCGGGCAGCACGTCTTCGCGCAGTGCGGCTCCGGGATGGGGCGGGTTGTGCATGGGCATGGTGGTGAGCGGGTCGATGGGTTGCTAGGCTCTATCGGTTGGCTGCCCCAATATCTCAGTTGGGCTTCCGGGTACGGCGTCGCCGCCTGTTTCGATGAACCGAACGGCTGGCACCGGCTCGGCATCGATGAAGAACCGCATGGCCTGCGGATCGCAAAGTCGGGGGTAGTCCACCTGCTGCAACTGCCGATAGCGCTCTGCTATAGCGAGCCGCTTGGCCACGTCTTCGCCATGGATTTTGACGGCGAACCGGCTGGTCAATGTTTTGCCGCTAAGCAACCGGGTGGCTGCCGTCCAGTAATCGCCCGTCGTGGTGCGGACGAGAGTGACACCAGCAACACCGCTGGTGTTGTTCTTCATGAGGCGCTGACGAACCAACCGGCTGGGCACCGGCGGGTAGGTCAACAAAAGCTCGTTACGGTAGAGCTTGGCGGCTTCCAACGCGGCTTCGGAGCTGCGGTAACGGTGATCGTAGAAATACCGTAAGCCGACGTTGCGGTTATCGCGTCGAAAACGCACGATCCACACCGGCAGGCCCAGTTTCTTGATGTAACTGCGGCAAATGCCGTACATACCTTGCAAGAGAGGATTTTCTCCATCTGGCGCAAAAGGTTTCATGTTCATGATCCGGGTCCAGCCTGTTAATCGCGCCAATCCGGCACAGGCATGTCGCATATTGTCCAGGGTAGTCGTCAATTACGGCTTTCGCCAATTCATCCAAACGCGATCGCCTGTTCGAACGATCGGGCGACCATTCACATAGACGCTGGCGCTCTTGTCGATGTTGTGGCTGATTTGCACATGGGTATCACTGACGACACCTTTACCTCCACCTGGCTCATCTCCACGCACATTGTCCACATAACTCTCATTATGTAGATAGGCAGGCTTGCCACGAAAGAAGACATTGGGCGAACACTGCTCGCTCTGGTCCATCTGGTGGGTAATCACATAGGGAACGGCATAGCCCTTCTTGCTGGGCGTCAGACACACGTCCGGCACCAGGTTCACCAGCACAAACCGTGCGTCTTTGGCGGTAGCGGTTTCATTGGCCATGGTATTGAGAATTGTTCGATTACCGAATGGGTGGATTGTCCGGATGGTCGATCCGCTCCCACCGCTTGCCGTCGAAACGGGCTATGTCCTTGGGTCCGATGGACCAGAGGATTTTGTCGTAGCTGTCCACGATGTTGGCATCCTGCAAATCCGGCTGGAGATCGGTCACTACCTTCTGAATACCTGCGCCGTGATCAGCCGGATCATAGACAAACAGTCCCATATTGGAAGCCAGATATATCTTGTCCTGAAACTTGCACACCGATGTGAAGAGCTGGTTGTCATCGACCGACGACAGGCTCTTGAATCCGTCCTCGGCATTGCCCAGGAGCAAGGTTCCATTGGACCCGCACATCCAGATGCGTGCCTCCGACTCCACATACATATTGACGATGCGGTCTGCCACCGGGGGCAACTCGATCTCGCGCCATTGGGCACCATCGAAGAAGAAGGCTTTGGGGGGCAACCATTCTGCGTGCTGATAGCCTGCGGCATAGATCGCGCGTTCATGCGGGCCATTGATGACCGACAGGGCGATGCATTGCTCTCTGGTTGTTCTGGGGTGCTGCAACAAGCCCGCATCCATGTGCTGCCAGTTGTTCGGGCCCTGCCGCTTGTAAACCTGCCCTTTGTACCCGCAGGCATAGAGACGGTCCCCTATCTGCTGAATATCGGCCAGATATCCCCAGCCTTCGGCATCAGCGCTGAAAACGCCAGCGCCGGGGATTTTCTCTGCGACAAGACTCCCTCCGCCAATTGAAATCGCGTCCCCCTCTTCAGAGAGTGCGATCCGCGACCAATCGTCTGTGTCTGACGGAAAGTAGCCAGATACCGAGACTGCACGCCAGTCCACATTTTTAAAGGCCCAAGGTTCCGTGCTGCCTTCCATTTCAGCGAGTTCTGGGCTCCAGTGATAGAGGCAAGTGAATTTCTCGAATGGATCGTAAATGTCAGCTTTCGCAGCAACATAGAATTGGTTGTCTCCAATTCCAAATGCTGTCGAGAAAGTCCAAGTCGTTTTAGCCATATTTTTAACGCCGTTTCGTGTTACGATTTTTATCGCTTCGACCACCATTTTCGAGATGCGCCTTCGCCTCACCTTCGGGTGGCTTACCCGCTCCATTCATAGAGCGATTATCATTTTCGAAATTGGGATACGCTTTCCGGACCTCGGCTTCAATCTGTGCTTTGCAATCGGGCCTCGCCGCAATAGCAGCTTTCATCGCCACCGGCACCGCCTCGCTGACCGGCAGGGTGCCGACGGGGCCGTTATCCGTTCGCTTCGCCGCCTGGCATAACTCGTCGTCGCACTGGTGCGCTGTATTGTGCTCCGAGCCCTCCGTGCGAGCATTACCTTGCAGGCAGATCGACGGCCCGCCGCCGAAGGTCGCCATGCCCGGGATGCGTCCGATGCCCTTGCTGCCTTGAGCCCGGTTGCTGGTTCTGGCCAAGGTGTCGGGGATGATGTGGTGGGCTTGCTGGGTCGGACCACATTTATTGCGGATGTCATCGTAGGTGCCAACAATGCAGGGGCCACCCGTGCCCGGTATGTATCCTCCAGGGGGAGGTGATGCCCCGCCGGTCCGATTGCTTTTCTGGCTTCTTGCGCCAGTCCCTGCGCCCGGCACTTTCTTGAGCACCATGCCGGTCAGCAATCGCTCGCCCAACTCCAGGGCAGGCTGCACCATGTCCGGCGTCTCGCCCGTGATCACCCAGTCCGCAGCGCTGTCCAATGCGGTGGCGGCCGAGTCTGTACCGGCACCCACACCAGCGACGACACCGCCCGCCGTGGCGGTAGCACCGCCTACGGTCGCCATGCCCGCGCCGACTGGCGCTCCAATCCCCGTGGCGGCCACTGCGCCACCGGCTGCTGCTGTGACCCCTCCCGCCATCGCCACCTTGCCGCCCGTGTCCATGGCATTCGCACCGAATTCGTGCAGTGGTTCCGACAGGTTGTCTTTGTAGTATTGCGCGGCGTCCTTGACGCCTTGCTTGAACCACTCCCACCAACTCTCTTCCTTTGTCTCCGGCTGGTCGTTGGGCTCACTGAGGGAGGGGCTGGTCTTGGGCAGAATGCATCCGACGCAATTGCCGATGGGACCCGGACGCGCAAAATCGTTGGGTTTCACCCGCGCCGTTTTCGTCGCGGGCGTGTCCTCGGACCAAAATGGAAGCGGTGGACTCATATGGGTGCCGTCCCATTTCTGAGTTCAAGCACACGCACGCCAAACTGAGCCGCCACGTGGATACGCCAGATGCAACTCAGCGTCATTGCCTCAAGGTCGAAAACCAAAGTATCCAGCCGCATGGGAAGCGGCAGGACAGGCCCTAGTTGCAGGCGAACCACCGCATGCAGCGCAGGCTTGGGCAGCAGACACTGGAAAAGGCGTTGTTCCGGCGTGAGGCCCGCCAAGACGATCTCTTCTCCGCCTTGAGGGTAAGGAATCTGCTGGTCCTGCGGGGCACAATTCCAGTAGCTGAAGTCAAAATCCAGAGGCTGACGGGGCCACCGGCTTTCTTTCCACGTTGCATCATAGGTGCCGGCCTTCTGCCTTCGGGGGCTCCACCATTTTCCCACTGGTCCCACACCGACTGGGGCGTAACGCATGGCATTGGCTGCATTGGCATCAAAATGCAGATCGAAAACTTCGATCTGAGGTGCCGGGACTTCGCTGACATGGCTCTTCTTCAGCCAGGCCTTATCCACCCAGCCGCAGCCGATGGGATTGGGGTCGTAGGGTGCCCAAATTTCCGGGTTGTGACCTTCCGCCAGTTGCTGGGGCCATTGGCAGGTACCACCGTATGCCAGTTCCCAGCGCAAAGGCACCTGGTTGACTTTTTCCGGCTCGGTGACCTTCCAACCCAGCAAACCGCGCTTCATCTGGCGCGGCCCGGTGACCGCGAGCACCTTTTGCCAATCCCCTATGCGCACGCCCACCGGCCATCGTTGGTGAGGTTGGCCTTCAGGTGCATAGGCTGTTGCGTTGGCCAAAAGGATGTCGCATTGCGGCTTGTAGGGCGCGTAATCGCTCTCCTGGATGCAGCTGCTGGTATTGGGCAACCCGTAGAACCGGTCCGCGTCGATCAAGGGGGCTTGAGCCAGCGCCAGTTGCGGGGAGCGGTCGTCGGCCAATCGCGTGAGGTCATAGGTGATGCGGCTCACCAGCACATGGAACACTTCATCGCTGGTGTCCAGCATCTGGAAATACTGGCTCTCAAAGGCAGTGTGGTTGCGCACCTCCGCCAGAGGAGCCGCCTGCACTGGCGCAGGCATCAGCAAGTCGGGACCGTTCATGGCGCCGCTCAGTTCAGATCAATGCGTTTGGATTCCACGCCGATGTGCTTGGAGCCGACGACATCGATGTCTTGTCCGTTGATGGTGATAGTTCCGTCAGCTTTCATCACCATCATGCTTTGCCCTACCTTGAAGGTAATGCTGTCGGGTTCCATGGTGATGCTGGACGTGCTACCGCCGCTCCCGCTTCCCTCATCGCTGGGAGCCTGGATGTGCTTGGCATTTCCATCGCCTCCGGGTACGCCGCCAAAACCGCCGCCTACGGTCAGCTCGTATTTCTTACCCACCGTGGTGCTCTTGTCGGCTCCGATCTTGGCTGTCTGGGTCTTGCCCACGATGGTGGCCATGATCGCGCCGACGTTGAGGTTATAGACCACGCCCACGTTTTCCATGCGGCCGATGCCCACGTTCTGCATGGAGGCGATGCCGATGGTTTCGGTCTTGAACTTGCCGACCTTGATCGACCAGTTGTTGCCGATCTTGTCCTTCTCATTGCGACCGATGGTTTTTGTCCGGTTCTTGCCGATGCTTACCGTCTCGTCGATACCGACGTCCTCGCGGCGGTTGTCCCCGATGCTGATCCGCTCGTCATGATCCACCCGCTCGGTGCGGTTGTTGTGGACCGTGATGTCCTCATTGCGGTCCACCGTTTCCGTCCGGTCGCGGTGATGACGTTGGTCTCGTCCCGGTCGTGGTCTTGCGGCGGTCCTGACCCACCCAGTGGTCTTCATCGTTCTCGACCTCGACGAGTTGGTCCTTCTGCGCATGCAGCCAAAGCTGCTC
>NZ_BAAJYR010000043.1:0-22301 GCF_057546605.1 Acidovorax sp. KPB24-03
GGTCATGCAGCCGCTGGCCCTGCTCACCCACCAGCGCGCCGTGGTGCCGCAGATCGAGCCGCCAGCCGCCCAGCCGCTGGCGCTGCGCACCTGCGCCGATGCACCCACACCCGTGCAGGCCCTGCTCGACGAAACCCTGCAATCGCTGGCCCAGTGGCTGCGCCAGGGCCTGCGCCACCAGCCAGGCGGGCTGGACGCACGCGCGCAGTCGCAGGCGCGGAAGCTACGGCAAGGCGGCCTGGACCGCAGCGCAGAGCTGCTCGAAAGCCTGGGCGAGCACCTGCGCTCGGCCGACCGCGCACCGCTGCTGGCCGCGCTCTCCACGCTGGCACTGCTGTTGCAGGCACAAAGCGGCGGCTAGGGCGGCGGCAAGACCGCGCGGGCGGCCCCTGCAAGTGGGTGCCAGCGCATCAGGGCACGCACGCCGCGCGGCCGACATCGGCGGAAGGTTTTTGCTTTGTCGTCGTGACTTGGGTCCAGGTGGCTTACCACTGCTCCCAGCAGGGGCAGCAGAAAGCCGGCTGGCTCAGTTCAGCACATCCTTCAGCGGCTTGCTCGCGGTGAACTTCGGCCCCTCGCTGGCCTTGATCTTAAGGGCCTTGCCCGTCTTCGGATTTCAATGTTCGCGCGAGGATTGCAGGCAGGCCGGCCGTTCCAGGGCGCGCCGTGCCATCTGCTGTGGGACAGCAGTGCCAACACGTCGGCGGCAGTTCGCTCGCGGCTGGATGTGCTGGAAGCGAAACACATCACCGATGAGGTTGGAAACAGCCGCGCCAAGGGCTGCGTGGAGAACCGCAACAACATCGAGGAGACGCAGTTCGAGAGCCGACTGCGGTTCGAATCCGTGGAAAACGTAGACCAGCTCAACGGTGCTGCGTTCGCTTGGACCAAGCCTACTGCGCCAACCCGATACCGGGCACGGACATGGGAATGGACAGGCGCCCCGCTGCCGCGGTGTACCAATCGGTAACGTAGTGACAACCGCAGGCCAGTCCGCATGCCGGCCATCAGGATGGCCGGCATGCGGCCGGTGCCGAGCCACTTGTAGAGGCTGTCATGAGTCACGTCCATGCGGTCGGCGATGCCCTCCACTGAGAGGTTCCGGCGCTCTTGTGCGAACTCTTTGCATAATGGCCCGTGACGATTAAATCGAATAACTCGGAGGACAAGTAAAGTGGCACAAAGAGCAAGAACAGTAGTGGTAAGTGCGATGAATATTGCGATGCATCGTCCACATAGCCGGGAGCGCTACGTCGAACTTTTCAGTTCGGCTTATGACGTACACAAGCTCTACGCTCAAGGAGAAATTCACGGGCTGATCTTGGGGAGTCTTTATGGCATTGGAGATGCTGTTCAAACTAACGAGCTCTCGGGCGAGATCTACCGCTTCGTTAAAGTCGACGCGAACGAACCGTGGTTCAACACGGTCACACGCAAGCAAGCTACTGAGAAAGAGGTACAGCAGATCAGTATTCCTCGGCATCTTCTGGCGCATATGCAGAAGATCCCCTTCATTTTTTTCCCGCGGGAGCACGAACTTTGGTACGTCTCCAAGGACAAGTCAGGAGTGCTTGCGCCGGGGATAGTAGAGAAGTATTTGCAAACACTGTTTGATCACGTGGTTGCGGACCAGCAGTTTCCACAGGTTGACGTTACAGCGCTGCCTGACGAAGATGCCTTGGAGGAGGTCTTCAACGTTCCGGGGCTGCATCGTGTCGAGCTAACGTTCAAGCGTCCCAACCCTGACGATGTGGGTGACTTGGCAGCCAGATTTGAACAGCGCCTAGCAGGGCTGAATGTGCAATCTCGACAAGAAGTACTGACGGCAAAAGGGTTGATCGCCTGCAACCAGATCCGCAACTTCTAGCAGAAGCTGAGGTTGCTGCTCGTAACGGCCGGGTGACAAGCGTGGGAGTGGATGAGCACGGCACCCCTATCGAGGTGACTACAGCGAAAAAACCTAAGCGCGTGTTTATGCGCTTCTCCGAGGCAAAAGAGACGATCAGGGAATTGATTAAAAGGGCCAAAAATCAGTAGCCAATAGGATGAGCACTTTATGTATCGCAGCGTTTCCCATGTCTTCAAAGCGTACTGGGTTGCCTATGGTGGCCTCCGTGCTTTGGTGCGCTCGCCATACATGCACCTTTCCCTGGTCCTTCTTGCGCTCACTTGGAATACTTGGTGGTCACCTATATGTGCTCCAGGTGGAAGCTGCACGGCTTGGTGGGATCAGAATCTCTCAGTACTTCCCAACGTTCTAGGCTTCACTCTCGGCGGATTTGCCATCTTCATTGGCTTCGGCGACGAGAAGTTCCGATCCTTGCTTGCTGATCCTGACCCGCAAGACTCAGGTGGGGAAACCTTGCCTACCATGTATCTGGGTCTTTGCGCGACGTTCGTGCATTTCATTCTGGTGCAGGCCTTGGCGCTTCTTAGCGCCGTTGTGGCAAAAGCCTGGTGGTTTTATACCCCTGCGATGGATCCAATCCGTGACTGGCTCCCCTGGATGAATGCCCTTGGCGGCGTATTTGGCTATGGATTTTTTCTCTACGCCTTGACGTCTGTAGTTGCCGCAACTATGCATGTGTTTCGCATTGCAATGATGTACTCGCAGTTTCGGAAACATCTCGGAGTATCGCAAGCGCAATCCGCAAGAGGCTCCACCGGGCAGCAAAAGGATTAAGGTTCTGGCTCTCAATACACGGCCCCCTTCGCAGGAAGACTGATGGCTTTCCATCATCGTCTTGCAAGCAGTGCCTGTGAAACACGTCATCCCTCTTTGGCTACGCGCCGCGTAATAGCCTGTTCCTGCTGGTGGCGGTGCTTCTGCTAGCGCTGATCGCGTTGGTGTGTCTGGCCCAGTTGCCTGTGGTGCTATACAAGGCCGCACTCATTGTGCTGACGGCAGTGCTGGGTTATTGGCTCGACCGTGTGCTTTCCTCTACGCGCCCCGACGGCTTCCTTTACCAGGATTGATGGCTGGGCATGGACAAACCTCTCGGGACGTGGACTACCGCGTAGTGCCGGGAGACCAGCATGTGTACATCACCGCCATGGCGGTCGGATTTGTGGTCCTCGGCGTGGCGTCGGGCCTGTGACCATGTGGCAGTACTTGTTGCGCAAGGGTCGTGGCCTTGTTCTGCGCTTTTACTGCTGCGCTGTGAATTTTCGCCCTGTCGGCTATCTCCTCTGTTGCAAAAGCCCAGGCGCCCACGGCAGCGCAGCAAACACCGCTCCCTGCTCATCCGCTCGGCGCATGCGGTATGGGGCCTGGATGCTCCGGTGGCCGTGTTCACCGCTCAAGTGCATCAGGAAAGGGAAAGCGCCTGGCGCGCGGGCGCTGCCTCGCACGTCGGAGCGGCCGGTCTGGCGCAGTTCATGCCGGCCACGTTGAGGTGGATTTCAACCACTGACCCTGCGCTGCGCGCAAATCAGCCCTTTAGCCGCACCGCGTCCTGGTAGTCCTGCAGCCGCGCTACCTGGACTGGGGCCCGGGCTGCGAGCATGGCATTCCTAGTTTTTGGCTGTGGACTGCCTGCTGGCTATGGCGGCCAAGGACGGCGTCCTATTGGAACGCGAGGCCAAGCGCTTGGCCCGTGATGCTGCTGGTGGATGACAACAACTGTGGCGGTCAGCACCAACGCGAAGTACGGCGCGATCCACCAGTTCTGCGGCAAGATCGACCAGCCCGAGCGCGCCACCACAGTGCGCTATCGAAGCGTGGCGGGCACGGTGTTGTTTGCGGGCAAGAAGCACAAGACCGCGACGGTGAGGGCGTTAGCGATCCCGGCGCACAAGGTCAAGATGCCGGCTAGGCTGTACTTGGGTCTCAGTGCGGCGGACGATGCGGAGATTCGCGAGATCATCCGCGAGTGGGTTATGGAGCGCAGCCTGGAGCGTTTGGTGTAGCCAACCCAGGCTCGGCAGGTTTGCGGTTAGGGGCGCGCGGGCCGACGATTGAGGGGGTTGCCAATCACAACAAATTTGCGGTGACGTTGTAAGGGTCGCGCAAGGTAGCACGGCGGTAATGCCGAGCGCTGGCGGGAGGCCGGTGCGCCGCGGGGATGTTCCCGCGGCCTTTGCATAAAAAGAACGCCCATGCCCGACATTGCCCTTACCTGCCGCCGCGAAGGATGCGGCACGCCCGTGGAAGTTTCCGACGCGGGTACCATCAGCCATCTCATGTTCAAGCTGCGCCAGTTCTATCGCCAATCCACCCTGGCGGCGGATGAGGCGGCGCAGTATTGGGCGAACGTTGCCACTACCTCGGACAATTCGTTCGCTCCGCTGGCGCATGTGCCCGGTGTGTTCGCGGCGCTCTGGACGCCGGATGTGGCGCCGACCACCGCCACCGTGCTAGGCGCGGCGGGTTACGGGTTCGCGGCACTGCCAAAGCACCTTATCCACTTCACGACGACGGCGGGGGCGGCTGGCATCGCACGAACTGGCGTCATCCACGCGAGCCGGGCTGGAGCGAATGGGGTTTTTGGCCCAGGCGTGTACATGGCGAGATTGGGTCCGCCATTGAACATGATGATCAAGGAGGTGGCAACAGTGCCCATTCATCTGCCCACACCGGCTGGCACGGTGCGCATCCTGCCTTACTTGGTCTATGTGCGCTGGGGCGGTCGCGGCCTCAAGATCGCGAAATGAAGTCTCGCGGATTCTCTTTCTACGCCCGCTGGTTCAGTGCCGTCTTCGCCTGGACCTGCTGGGCTCTCACCTATTTCCATTCGTGGTGGTGGATGGTTCCCTCGCTCATTCCCTACGTGCTCTGCAACCAATTCCTTGGTGACCATGAAGACAGGCATGCCAAGGGCGATGACGACCGGACGCCGTAGCGCGGCTACCGCTACGGCCGCGCGCCTCAAATAGGTCCTGGTTCCCACGACGCCAAGCCCGCCGCCGCCGACCATGGCTACACGCATTTCCCCAACACCCTCCGTAGCGCCGTAGTCATCGCCGCCTGCATCTTTTCCGTGCAGGCGGCGGGAGGCGATGGGCTGATGCGCCGGGTCCAGTTTTCGCCATACCGGTGAGTTTCGTTCGGGCGAAGTGCGCCCTGAGGAAGTGCCCGCCTGGCGCCTCTTTCCGGTTCGGCAGCCTCCATATTAATTTGAATGATAATTATTCTTATTAGAATTGATCCACTTTCTCGTCGCTTGGTCTGGCTGCCTACTCCTCGCCTCTTCCCTCTCCCGCATTTCCATGGTCCACACCCGTTCCGACGCGGCGCACTCGCCTGCCCACGCCACTGCTTTCCTGCGCCTTTTTCTGAGCCCTTCGCTGGCCCGTTCCCCCGCACGCACCCTGTGCCGCTGCGCACTCACGCCGCTGGCGCTGTGCCTGTCGCAGGCCGCCATGGCCCAGGCCAGCGCGGACGCGACGCCGCAACTGCAGGAGGTGCGCATCAACGCCAGCACGGAAAAGGACGTGGGCTTCGCCCCGGTGGAAGCCCAGACGGCCGGCAAGGCACCCATGCGCCGGCTGGAAACCCCGCAGTCGGTGAGCGTCGTCACGCGCGAGCAGATGGAGTCGCGCCAGATCGCCAACCTGCAGCAGGCGCTGCAGACCGTGGCCGGCGTGAGCCCGGTCAACTTCGGGCGGCGCGGCTTCGACGACATCAACATCCGGGGCTTTCGCTCCACCGAATCCATCCTCATCGACGGCCTGGTGCAAAGCCCCGGCATGTGGACGCGCCTCACGCCCTACGGCTACGAGCGCTTCGAGGTGCTCAAGGGCGCGGCCTCGGTGCTGTACGGCCAGGTGCAGCCCGGCGGCATCGTCAACGCCATCAGCAAGCGGCCCAAGCGCGATGCTTTGAGCGAAGTGGGCGTGGAGGTGGGCAGCTTCGGCCAGCGCACCTTGCAGGCCGACATCAACCGCCCGCTGAACGAGTCGGGCAAGGCGGCGTTCCGCATCAACGCCCAGGTCTCGAACAGCGACGATCCGACCGACTTCGTCTATCGCCGCGACCGCTGGATCGCGCCCTCGCTGTCGCTGGACCTGGGCGCGCAGACCGATCTGGTGCTGTTCGCCACCTACAGCCAGAGCAACTGGATGCGCCAGCAGGGCATCACGCCCTACGGCACGGTGCTGCCCAACCGCAACGGTCCCGTGCGGACCACGCTGTACACGGGCGACCCGAGCTTCGGCGGCTACGACATCGAAAGCACCTCGGTCGGCTACGCGCTGGAGCACCGCTTCTCGCCGCAGATGACGCTGCGCCAGAACGTGCGCTACGAGTCCGAGAAGGGCAACGGCAACTTCGTCTCCAACCTGGCGCTGCAGTCCAATCAGCGCCTGCAGAACCGGCAGGCCACACGCCAGTACCTGGATGACGACATGCTGGCCACCGACACCTCGCTGCTGTCGCAGTTTGCCGCCCTGGGCGTGCAGCACCGCCTGGTGACCGGGCTGGACGCGCGCACCAGCCACAGCTGGCAAGGCCAGCGGCGCTGCACCATCGGCGCGCTCGACCTGTTCAATCCGGTGTATGGCGCGGCCACCACCTGCCCGGCCGCCTACACCAGCAACGCGCCTGAAAAGCTCAGCGTGATGGGCCTGTACGCGCAGGACCAGATCAAGTTCAACCCGCAATGGACGGCCCTGGTCGGACTGCGCCGCGACTGGTCGGACAACCAGATCGATGACCGCCTGGCCAACCGGCAGACGCGCCAGAAGGATTCCGCCACCACCCTGTCGGCCGGGCTGGTGTACGAGTTCACGCCCGGATGGGCCGCCTACACCAGCTACGGCGAATCGTTCCTGCCTGTGTCGGGAACCAGCTTCGGCGGCTCGCCCTTCGCGCCGGAGACCGGCAAGCAATGGGAAGCGGGCCTGAAGTACGAGGCGCCCGGCGGCGGGCTCACCGGGGCGCTGGCGCTCTTCGACCTCAAGCGTCGCAACGTCACCACGGCCGACCCGGCCAACACCGGCTTCAGCGTGCAGACCGGCGAGCAGCGCGCGCGCGGGCTGGAGCTGGAAGTGGGCGCCGAACTGCTGCGCAGCCTGAAGCTGACGGGCGCCTACACCTATACCGACACGAAGGTCACACGCGACAACAACGCCGCCATCGTGGGCCTGCCGCTGAACCTCACGCCGCGCCACACGCTGGCCCTGTGGGCCACCTACAAGCTGCCGCAGATGCCGCAGATCACCCTGGGCGCCGGCGCCCGTTACGTGAGCGAGCAGGTCGGCTCGTACCCCTTCACCCTGCCCGCCTACACCGTGGCGGACCTGTCGATCGGCTATGCCGGCTCCAACTACCGCATTACCGCGGGCGTGAAGAACGTGTTCGACAAGGCCTACTACGACGGCGCGATCAACGCCAACGTGGTGTCGCCCGCCCTGCCGCGCAGCTTCAGCGTGGGACTGACGTACTTCTTCTGAAGACATGGACACCGGCGGAAGGGCGTTATTGCCCGCCGCCCGCATGGGAACTGGCCGCCGCCCGCGCCGTGCCCTGTCCCTGCCCCTCGAACCGCCGGCTCGCGCTCCATTCGTGGGCCGGCATCGCTATGGACCAATCGCTGCTTGCCTCCATTTATTCATAGATATTTATTTTTTCTCATTAATCGTCTATCTATGCGAATTTTTTGACTATTTTGCCCTGATCCCCGGCCAAGCCATTGATTCATAGGTTTCTATTTTTAGCCATTTTCACTAACATCTATGAATGCCGAGACAGAACACCCCTCCCGCAGACTATCCCCAGGCCGTACTGCAGCAGATCGAGCAATTGGCGCAGAACATCGTCATCGCCCGCAAGCGCCGCAGGGAAACGCAGGCGCAGTGGGCCCAGCGGCTGGGTGTGTCGCAGCCGACCATGGCCCGCATCGAGCGGGGCGATCCCTCCGTGGCGATGGCGTCGTATGTCATGTGCCTGTGGCTCATCAATCAGGCGCAGGGGCTGGCCGATCTGGTTGCCCCGCAGAACGATCTCGCCTCGCTGGAGCGCGAAGTGGCGAGAGCACGCCCCAAACCCCGGTCTCCGGCCAAGCAAGAAGACAGGGGCAGGAAAGCGGCGGCCCAAGGCCGTGCAAAGCGCCCCCCTCCACCTTGAAGGCAGGCGCTGCGCCCGACAGCGGGGCTCCCCATTCGCCCCCCCGGGTGGCGAACCGGCCATCCGCATCGTCCAGAGAAGCCTTGCGCGGCGTTCCTGTGCCGGACAGGAAAGTGGAGATCGAAAAAGCCCTGCGGGATTTCGCTGAAGAAAAACGGCGAGCTGAGCGATTTCTGCCCAATGCCGCTTCAGGCCTGGCCGCCCTGATCGCCGGCATCAAGAAAGAGCGGCCATGACGCTGCCAGGAGGGGTCACGCCCCGTACCTACGCGCCGCAGGACACGCTCTGCGTCTGGACCCTGGTCAACCCGGCCGCCCCCGTGCTGACAGGCTCCGTGGCCCTGTCGCCGCTGGTGCCCAACTGCGCCACCTTCACCTACGCCGCGGACTGGTGGGAATTCGCGCTGAGCGAAGACCTGCCGCTCATCGCGGGCCAGACCTTCAGCGCAGGGCACAAGGACACCGCCCCCGGCGCCATCGACGACGCGCGGCCCGACCGGTGGGGCGAACGCATCATCCGCCACATCGACCGGCCCGCGCGCCTGTCGATTTTGGAGATGCTGCTGTTCGCCGGGGACGACCGTTTCGGTGCCTTGGGCATCTCCACCTCCGCCGAGCGCTACGTGCCCCGGCGCATCGGGCCCTATCCGCAGCTGCGCGATCTGGCCTCGCTGGCGCAGGCCGTGGAAGACGTGCAGACGCAAGCACCCATCACGCCGGACATCCAGCGCCTGGTGCAGCCCGGCGTCACGCTGGGCGGCGCACGGCCCAAGGCGCTGCTGCAGACCGACAAAGGCCCCTGCGTGGTCAAGTTCAGCGAATGGGACGACGCCGTGGACACGCCGCTGATCGAACACGCCACCATGACGCTGGCGGCGCAGGCCGGCATCCACGTGGCCACCACCGGCGTGCTGCCCCTGCCCTCGCGGCACGCGCACGGCAAGCGGCGCCATGCGCTGACCATCGAGCGCTTCGACCGGCTCGACATCGGCGGGCAGACCCTGCGGGTGCATTGCCTCTCGGCCCGGACGGCGCTGGCGGCGGCGGGCCTTGCGGAAAGCTACGGGGCGCTGGCCACCGTGCTGCGGCGCCAGGCCCATCCGGACCGGCAGAAAGCCCAGCGCGAAGAGCTGTTCCAGCGCATGGTGTTCAACATCCTCATGGACAACACGGACGACCACGAACGCAACCACTGCCTGCGGCTGGGCTGGGACGGGTACTACGAGCTGTCGCCCGCGTTCGACGTGGTGCCCACCCTGCAGAACATGGGCTACCAGGCCATGGTGGTCGGCCGGCACGGCGCCGAATCCACGTTGGACAACGCGCTGACGGACCTGAGCGAGTTCGGCATCCCGCGCGCCCGGGCCATCGAGCTCATCCAGGCCGTGGCACGCACCGTGGACCAGTGGCCGCAGCACTTTGCCGGCCACGGCGTGGACGCGAACGACATGGCACTGCTGCACGCCAGCATCGACCGCGATGCGCTCAAGGCGCAGCGCCAGGCGTTCTGCTGAGTCGGCGCCGGCGCCTGCGATTCAAGCGGTCGGCACCGGCATGAAAAATGCCACCAGCGCAAATTCCACTAGGGCATATAGCTATCAAAAATATAGCAAATCAATCCACGCTGGCGCCGGACTCCTTCACCACCTTGCCCCACTTGGCGCTTTCGGCCTGGATGAAGGCGGCGAACTGCTCGGGCGTC
Source organism: Acidovorax sp. KPB24-03 (assembly GCF_057546605.1). NCBI lineage: Bacteria > Pseudomonadati > Pseudomonadota > Betaproteobacteria > Burkholderiales > Comamonadaceae > Acidovorax > Acidovorax sp. KPB24-03. The sequence goes on from NZ_BAAJYR010000043.1 coordinate 9,767, forward strand.
TCGCTCACCGGCTCGGCGCCCTGGTCGGCCAGTTTCTTCTTCGTCTCGGGCTGCGACAGCACCTTGACCAAGGCCTTGTTCAATTGCGCCACGATGGGCGCAGGCGTGCCGGCGGGCGCGAACATGCCGAACCACGACGTGGCCTCGTAGCCCGGCACGCCGGCTTCGGCGATGGTGGGCACGTCGGGCAGCTCGGGCGAGCGCTTGGCCGTGGTCACGGCGATGGGGCGCAGCTTGCCCGAGCGCACGTGCTGGATGGCCGAGGGCATGTTGTCGAACATGATGCCGATCTGGTTGCCCAGCAGGTCGGTCACGGCCGGGGCGCTGCCCTTGTACGGCACGTGCTGCATGTCCACCTTGGCCATGCTCTTGAACAGCTCGCCCGACAGGTGGATGGAGCTGCCGCTGCCGGACGAGCCGAAGTTCACCTTGCCGGGGTTGGCCTTGGCATAGGCGATCAGCTCCTGCACCGTCTTGTAGGGCTGGTTGGGGTTGGCCACCAGCAGGTTGGGCACGTTGGCCACGCGCGTGAGCGGCGCGAAGTCCTTCACCGGATCGAACGGCATCTTCTTGTAGAGCGCGGCGTTGATGGCGTGCGTGCCCACCGTGCCCATGAAGAGCGTGTAGCCGTCGGCCGGCGCACGCGCGGCCATCTGGCCGCCGATGTTGCCGCCGGCGCCGGCGCGGTTGTCCACCACCACCGACTGGCCCAACTCGGCGGACAGGCCCTGGCCGATCACGCGCGCCAGGATGTCGGTGGTGCCGCCGGCTGCAAAGGGCACGATGATGGTGACGGGCTTGTTGGGAAACGCCTGCGCGAACGCGGTGGGCACCGCAGCGGTGGCGGCCACGGCCAGGGCGGCGGCCAGCAGGGTGCGGCGATGGGCGGCGAAGCGAAGGCTTGGGCGGACGGAAGTCATGTTGTTTCCTCGGATCTCTTTATGGGGATGAAAAGCGGGGCGCGTGGCGGGTGCGGCGCCCGCCAGCGGGGCGCAGCGGCCAACGCCGTTATTCCTGCACGATGGACGACGGGTGGTTGGCCAGCGGCGTCACCTTGATCTGCATGTAGGGAAACAGCGGCAGGCCGCTCAGGATCGTGTGCAGCTCGTCATTGCTGGCGACGTCGAAGATGCTCACGTTGGCGTATTCGCCGACGACGCGCCACAGGTGGCGCCACTTCCCGCCCTGCTGCAGCTGCTGCGAATATTCCTTCTCCTTGCGCTTGATTTCGTCAGCCACTTCGGGGGCCAGCGTGGACGGGATGTTCACCGTCATTTCAGCCATGAACAGCATCGGTTGCTCCTTGAAAACGAAAAGGGATGGAAAGGGAAGAAAAGAGAGGCGCCTGCGGTCACAGGTGCGGCCAGACCAGCATGGTCACGGCATAGATCGCGCCGACCAGCAGCATGGAGACCACCGTGTAGCCCATGATGTCTTTCAGCTTGAGCTTGGACAGCGCCAGCGCCGGCAGGATCCAGAACGGCTGCACCAGATCGTTCCAGCCGTTGCCCAGCATCACCGACATGGCGGTCTGCGCCTGCGAGGCGCCCAGCGTGGTGGCCGCGTTGATCATGAACGGGCCCTGCAGCACCCAGTGCCCGCCGCCCGAAGGCGCGAAGAAGTTGATGACGAACGAACTCACCAGGCCCCACAGCGGCAGCGTGTCGGCGGTGGAGACGCTCACGAACACGTGCGCGATGGACTCCACCAGGCCCGAGCCATGCATGATGGCCATGATGCCGGCGTAGAACGGGAACTGCAGGATGATCCCGCCGATGGTCTTCACGCCTTCATTGACCTTCTCCACGTACTTCATCGGTGTGCCCAGCAGCAGCACCCCGAGGAACAGGATGAAGAAGTTGATCATGTTCAGGTCGAGATTGCCGCCCTGGATGAAGTGCATGGCCACGTACGCCATGCCGCACAGGCCGATCAGCAGGCTCAGCACGCGGCTGTTGTTCAGGCGCCAGGCCAGCGTCTTCTCGTCGCCCAGCAGGTGTTCGGCACTGGCGGGCTTGGTGTCGGCCACGGTGGCCGGGTCCAGTTCCACGACCGGCTCGCCCTTCTTGGGGTGCATGGTGGCGTTGAGCAGCGGCAGCGCGATCAGCACGGCCAGGCTGGTCAGCAGGATGGGCGCGGAGAAGATCGTCTGCGTGAGCGGGATCAGCCCCATGGTGCTTTCGAACGCGTGGCCCTTGGTGGAGATGAGCACGGGGATGGTGGCCGAAAAACCCAGGCTGTACATGGTGAAGCCCGTGTATGCCGCCGCGATGATGAGCGGGTAGTGCACGCCCTTGACCTTGAGCGCCAGCTTGCGCGCCATGATGCCGCCGATCACCAGGCCGAAGCCCCAGTTGAGGTAGCTGCCCACGCAGCCCACGATGGTGGCGACGATGATGGCCTGGCGCGGCGTGTGCACGTGCGAGGCGATGCGGTCGAGAAAGCGGTCCACGATGGGCGCGGCCGCCAGCACGTAGCCCATCACCAGGATCACCGCCATCTGCGTGGTGAAGGCCAGCAGGCTCCAGAAGCCCTTGCCCCAGTCCTGCACCACGGCGTTGATGGGGCGATTTTCCACCCCGAAGGCAAGCGCCATGGTCAGCAGCGTGAGCATGATCGCGAAGACGAACGGATCGGGCAGGTAGCGCCGCATCAGTTCGGTGAAGAAGGCGGTGATTTTCGACATGGAAATTGTCTCTTTGGTGTTGTGAGGTTTTGAGAAAACGCGAGGAGGAAGCGCTAGACCCCGGCCACGCCCACGGTCATGCCACCGCAGACGTACAAGACCTGTCCGGTGACGAAGCCGCTGCGCGCATCGAGCAGATAGGACACGGCATGCGCCACGTCGTCCGGCGTGCCCACGCGCTTGACGGGCACCGAGTCGATGATGGCCTTGGTGCGCGGCGCATCGGGCGGGTTGGCGCGGTCGAACAGCTCGGTGCGGATGGGGCCGGGGCCGATGGCGTTGGCCGTCACGCCGTGGCGGCCCAGCTCCAGCGCCCACACGCGCGTCATGCCGATCAGGCCGGCCTTGGTGGCCGAATACGCGGTGCGCAGCTCCTTGCCCAATGCGGCGCGCGAGGACATGTTCACGATGCGCCCGAAGCCCGCCGCCTGCATGCCCGGCAGCAGCGCCTGCATGCACTGCAGCGCGCAGCGCAGGTTCAGCGCCACGGCGAGGTCGAATTGCTCCAGCGTCTGATCCGCGGCTTCGGCAGGCACCACGATGCCCACGTTGTTGACCAGGCGCGTGATGGGCCCGCCCGCCAGCGCTTGCTGCAGGGCCCGCGCGGTGTCGGCGGTGTCGGACAGGTCGGCCTGGATGCCGCCGGGCACGTGGGCGATCGCGCGGTCGATGATGACGGGCTCGTAGCCGTCGGCGCGGCAGCGCTCGGCCGTCGCCGCGCCGATGCCGGCGCGCCGCCGGTGATGAGAACGCGCTCGCGTGCGGGTGCAGTGGTCATGGAAGGTCTTTCTTCATCAGGGAATGCAGGGGCGCGTGGGGTTTACAGGTAGCTCTGTCCATCGACGTAGGCCTTGCGCCAGCGCGTGAGCGTGACGCGCTCGAACAGGCCCGCGGCGTGGAACGGGTCGGATTCGATGAAGCGCTGCGCCTCTTCGCGCGAATCGAGCGCCACCACGTACAGGCCGCCCCCCAGATCCTTGCCGTCGTCGGCCAGCTTGGCGCCGCAGGCCAGCAGCAGGGCCTTGTGCTGGTCGAGGAACGCCAGGTGCGCGGCCCGCGTGGCCTGGCGCACGTGCTGGTGATCGGGTTTGTCGAAGGTCTCGATGATGAAAGGCACAACAGTCTCCGTGTGCACGGCAGTCCGGCACATTGCAAACGCCGGTCAACCGGCTTCAGGGGATGGATTTCCGCGCAGTGCGCACTGCGCGGAACGGGGTGACGGTCAGGGCTTCAGACGGTGGCGACCGGCGTCACGGGCGAGGCGATGGCCCCGGGCAAATTCAACGGCGGCGCCGTCAGCAGGAATCGCGAGCGGTGGCGCGCACGCAGCCACGCGGCCAGCGGCGTCAGGTGCCACAGCTCGCCCAGGTGCACGCCCAGCTTGAACAGGCAGTGCTCGTGCAGCGGCAGCGCGGCGCAGCAGGCCGGGCCCGCCTTGGCGGGGAAGGCCTCGACGGCGTAGTTGTCGGCGGCGATGGCGGCGAGCTGGCTGTCGGTGATCCACTGCAGCAGCCTGTCGTCGCGCCCGTCCAGCACGGCGCAGCTATCCGCCAGCACGGCCGGATCGGGGTGCCTGCGCATGCCCAGCACCACGTCGGCAAAGCCCGTGTGCAGGCAGACGATGTCGCCCGGCTCCACCGCCACACCGTCGGCCTCCAGCACGCGCATCAGCGTGTCGTAGCCGACCACGGTGCGGGCATCGCCCAGGTGCGCGCGCAGATCGATCATCACGCCGCGGCCCTGCACGCCCGTGCGGGCCATGCCCTCGATGCCCAGCGCATGCGCGGCCGAGGTGCTGGTGGCCGCGCCCGGCGCGGCGGGCACGCCGGCATCGCGCACGTCGTCCGGGCCCACGATGTCGCGGCCGGCGGCATAGCCGTTGTAGTACAGCGCTTCGGGCAGGCCGTCGCCATTGGCGTCGAACATCGAGCCCGCGTGCGCCAGGCCATCCCACTGCGTGGAGTACTGCAGGTGCAGGATGGCCAGGTCGTCCGACAGCACGTCGGTGCGGCCCGGCTCCAGCGCACCCAGCAGGCAGTTGAAGTTGACCAGCCCCTTGCGCAGCAGCGGCCGCAGCACGGGCGGCTGGCGATTGGGGTTGAGGGCATTGCCGCCGGGATAGTCCAGCGGCAGGCTCAGCGCGAAGGCCAGGCCCTCTTGCACTTCGGCCACGCCCTGGCGCACCTTTTCGGGCGTGAGCAGGTTCAGGCGGCCCAGTTGGTCATGGGGGCCGAAGTCGCCCCAGGTGGATCCGGCGGGCCGGTGCTGCCAGCGGGGGTTGGTGGGCTGCGGGTCCATGCGGTCTCGGTCTCTCTTCGTGACCGCGGCTCAGCGCGCCAGGAAAGCGGCCAGCGCGGCGTCGAACGCGGCCGGCGCTTCCAGGTTGGACAGGTGCGAGGCCGGCACCTGCGCCAGCTGCGCGCCCGCGATGATGGCCTGCATGGCCTGCGCATCGGCCAGCGTGGTCACCGGGTCGGCGCTGCCGGCGATCAGCAGCGTGGGCACGCTGATGGCACGGATGGCGCTGCGCAGGTCGGCCTGGGCCAGGGCCTCGCAGCAGGCGGCATAGCCCTCGGGGGCAATGCCGGCGATCCAGCCCTGGGCGCGCTGCACCACGGCGGCTGCGCAGCCACGAAGGCATCGGTGAACCAGCGGCTGGGCGACGATGCGGCCAGCTCGGCCATGGCCGCCGTGCCCTTCTCGCGGACCAGCGCGGCGCGCGATGTCCAGCCCTCGGCCGTGCCGATCTTCGCGGCGCTGTTGGCCACCACCAGGTGGTTCAGCCGCGCGGGGGCATTCACGCCCAGCCACAGGCCGGTGAGGCCGCCCATCGAGATGCCGCAGAAGCTGGCGCGCTCGATGTCCAGCGCATCGAGCAGCGCCAGCACGTCACTGCCCAGCTGGTCGACCGTGTACGGGCCGGGCGAGGCCACGCTCGCGCCGTGGCCGCGCGTGTCGTAGCGCAGCACGCGGTGCGTCGTGGCGAAGCGCGCGGCTTGCGCGTCCCACATCTCCAGGGTGGTGCCCAGGGAGTTGGACAGCACCAGCACGGGTGCGCCTTCGGGACCGTCGAGGCGCACGCGGAAGGCGCCGGCGGGGGTATGGAGGGTGGCGGTGGACACGGGCTTGATTTCCTGGGGTTTGGCAGCGGGCCGATCAGACGCGTTCAAGCACCACGGCGATGCCCTGCCCCACGCCGATGCACATGGTGGCCAGCGCGTAGCGCCCCCCCGTGGCATGCAGGCGGTTCACGGCCGTGGTGGCCAGGCGCGCGCCGCTGGCGCCCAGCGGATGGCCCAGCGCGATGGCGCCGCCCCAGGCGTTCACGCGCGCGTCGTCGTCCTGCAGGCCCAGTTGGCGCAGCACAGCGATGCCTTGCGCGGCGAAGGCCTCGTTGAGTTCGATCACATCGAGCTGATCGAGCGTGAGGCCCGTCAGCTGCAACACCTTCTGCGTGGCCGGCGCGGGACCGATGCCCATCACGCGCGGGGCCACGCCGGCCGTGGCCATGCCGACCACGCGGGCCTTCGGCGTGAGGCCGTGCCGGGCGGCGCTCGCCTCATCGGCCAGCAGCAGCGCGCAGGCGCCGTCGTTCACGCCGCTGGCGTTGCCGGCCGTCACCGTGCCGCCTTCGCGCACCACGGGCTTGAGCTTGGCCAGCGCTTCCAGGCTGGTCTCGCGCGGGTGCTCGTCCTTGTCCACGGTGACGGGCTCGCCCTTCTTCTGCGGCACCTGCACGGGCGTGATCTCGCGTGCCAGATGGCCGGCCTGCTGGGCGGCCACGGCCTTGCGCTGGCTGGCGAGGGCCATGCGGTCCTGCGCTTCGCGCTCGATGCCGTAGTCGTCGGCCACGTTCTCGGCCGTCTCGGGCATCGAATCCACACCGTACTGCGCCTTCATGAGCTTGTTGACGAAGCGCCAGCCGATGGTGGTGTCGTACACCGCATTGGCGCGGCTGAAGGCGGTTTCGGCCTTCGGCATCACGAAGGGGGCGCGGCTCATGCTCTCCACTCCGCCGGCGATCATCAGGCCCGCTTCGCCGGACTTGATGGCGCGCGCGGCCGTGCCCACGGCGTCCAGGCCCGAGCCGCACAGGCGGTTGATGGTGGCGCCGGGCACGTCGATCGGCAGGCCGGCCAGCAGCGCGGACATGCGGGCGACGTTGCGGTTGTCTTCGCCGGCCTGGTTGGCGCAGCCGTAGAGCACGTCCACCACGGCGGCCCAGTCCACGTTCGGGTTGCGGGCCATCAGCGCCTTGAGCGGGATGGCGCCCAAATCGTCGGTGCGCACGCTGGACAGGGCACCGCCGTAGCGGCCGAAGGGCGTGCGGATGGCGTCGCAGATGAAGGCTTGCGTCATGGTCTTTGTCTCCAGGGTGTTGGTCGGGAAGGCGCCGTGGCGGCCGGTGTCAGGCGTGCGATGGCCGGATGGGCAGGCCCACGAGGCGTTCGAGTTCGGCATGGTCGAGGCCCGGCACGGCATCGATGAGCACCAGGCCCTCGGGCGTGCAGGCCAGCGTGGCCAGGTCGCTGTAGATGCGCTTGACGCAGCCGATGCCGGTCAGCGGGTAGGTGCATTGGGGCACGACCTTGGACTGGCCCTGCTTGGTGAGCAGGTCCATCATCACCCAGGTCTGCTTGGCACCGATGGCCAGGTCCATGGCGCCGCCCACGGCGGGGATGGCGCCGGGCTCGCCCGTGCTCCAGTTGGCCAGGTCGCCCGTGGCGCTGACCTGGAAGGCGCCCAGCACGCAGATGTCCAGGTGGCCGCCGCGCATCATGGCGAAGCTGTCGGCATGGTGGAAGTACGCACCGCCCGCCAGCAGCGTCACGGGCTGCTTGCCGGCGTTGATGAGGTCGTAGTCCTCGTCGCCCGCGGTCGGCGCCGGGCCCATGCCCAGGATGCCGTTCTCGCTTTGCAGGATGACTTCGCGGCCCGGCGGAATGTGGTTGGCCACCAGCGTGGGCTGGCCGATGCCCAGGTTGACGTAGGCACCGTCGTGGATGTCCTGCGCCACGCGGGCGGCCAGTTCGTCTTTGCTTATTTTTTGATAGCTGCTCACGCTAGCTCCTGTTGCGCTGGGGGCCATTTTCATGCTGACTTCTTGAAGCCGCCGGCCTGCGTGGCCACGCGGTCGATCCGCACCACGTGGCTCACGTAGATGCCGGGCGTGACGATGGACTCGGGGTCGAGCGCGCCCAGCTCCACCACCTCGTGCACCGTGGCCACGGTGCGCCGCGCGGCGGTGGCCATGACGGGGCCGAAGTTGCGGGCGGACATGCGGTAGGTGAGGTTGCCCCAGCGGTCGCCCCGCTCGGCCTTGATCAGCGCCACGTCGCCCTGGATGGGGTACTCCAGCACGTACTGCTTGCCGCCGATCTCGCGCGTCTCCTTGCCCTTGGCCAGCTCCGTGCCGTAGCCCGTGGGGCAGAAGAAGGCACCGATGCCGGCCCCGGCCGCCCGCAGGCGCTCGGCCAGGTTGCCCTGGGGCACCAGTTCCAGCTCCAGCTGGCCGGACCGGTACAGGCCGTCGAACACGTGGCTGTCCACCTGGCGCGGAAAGCTGCAGATGATCTTGCGCACCCGCCCAGCCTTGAGCAGCGCGGCCAGGCCCGCATCGGCGTTGCCGGCGTTGTTGTTCACCACGGTGAGGTCGCGCGCGCCCTGATCGATCAGCCCGTCGATCAGTTCGCCGGGAATGCCGGCGGTGCCGAAGCCGCCGATCAGCACGGTGGCGCCATCCTGGATGCCCGACAGGGCCTGGGCCACGGAATCCGCAATCTTGTTGATCATGGGGAAAGGAGAAGCCTAAAGGTGAGAATTCGGGTCCCGCCTCAGCGGCGGGATGTTTGTTCGCATATAGAACAAATGTTCGTATAATGAATTTTAGGACCAAATGCTTATGAGCGATACCCCCGCGGAGACTGGTGATAACCCTAGGCCGGGCGACAGCTATGTGCAGTCGTTCGCCCGTGGGCTGGAGGTGATCCGCTCGTTCAGCGCCACCGCGCCGCAGCAGACGCTGAGCGAGGTGGCCGCCCGCACGGGCCTCACGCGCGCCGGGGCGCGGCGCATCCTGCTCACCTTGCAGACGCTGGGGTATGTGGAAAGCGATGGGCGGCTGTTCCGGCTGACCCCGCGCATCCTGGACCTGGGCTTTGCCTACCTGTCGTCCATGCCGATCTGGGATCTGGCCGAGCCGACGATGGAAGCGCTGGTGGATCAGGTGCACGAATCCTGCTCGGCCGCCGTGCTGGACGGCAGCGACATCGTCTACGTGCTGCGCGTGCACACCCACAAGATCATGAGCACCAACCTGGGCGTGGGCTCGCGCCTGCCCGCCTTCTGGACGTCGATGGGCCGCGTGCTGCTGGCCGGCCAGCCCGATGCCGACGTGGTCGCCCTGCTGCCGAGGGTGCCGCGCCAGCGGCTCACGCCTCACACCCTGCTGGACGACGACGCCCTGCTCGCCGCCGTGCGCCAGGCCCGGGCGCAGGGCTGGTGCCTGATCAACCAGGAACTGGAAGAGGGCCTGATCTCGGTCGCCGCACCGCTGCGCAACCGGGCGGGGGAAACGGTGGCGGCACTCAACATCAGCGGGCAGGCCAACCGGACCAGCGCCGAGATGATGCAGACCGAGTTGCTGCCGGCCCTGCTCAAGGCCGCCGAAGCCATTTCGCGCACGCTGGGCACCCGCCGCTGACACGCCGGCCGCTGTGGAATTTTTCCCACAGCCGGCCGGCACAGCCGCCAAAAAAACAGGCGGCGCCCAGGGCCCCTGGCAATTAGTGGTTACGATTAATGACAAATAGGCAGCTTGCTGTTGCCATCTCTCCAATCGGTCATTTCCAGAAGTCCCTTCCATGAAAAATCTCAAACTGGGCGTGCGCCTGGGCCTCGGCTTCGGCGTGGTGCTCCTGCTCATGGCAATCATCACCGGCATGAGCCTGTTCCGCCTCGCCGACCAGGACGAAGCCTCGCAGCAACTCATCACCGACCTGTACCCCAAGGCCGCGGCCAGCCAGCAGCTGTCCTACCTCACCATGGACACGGCACGCGTGGTACGCAACCTCATCATCCTGGCCGATGAAAAAGCCATGGTGCCCAACAAGGCGGCGCTGGACAAGAACGTCGCATCGATGGGCACGCTCATCGGCACGCTGGAAAAACTGGCCGACACCGCAGAAGAACGCGCGCTCATCCAGGACATCAAGACCCAGAGCGCAGCCTTCATCGCATTCAGCCAGGATGTGGGCGCCCTCGGCGTGCAGAACAAGAACGAGGAGGGCCAGCAACTGCTGTTCGGCCCCCGCTACGCCATTCAGGGCACCTTCCTGGCCACCCTGAAGAAGATGGTGGACCTGCAGGAAAAGAACATGCAGGACGGCGGCGCCGCAGCCCACGCCGCTTACCTCACCGCCCGCACGATCGTCTGGGTGGTGGCGCTCATCGCCGCGCTGATCGGTGCGGTCTGCGCTTTCTTCATCACGCGTTCCGTCACGGCCCCCTTGCAGGACGCCGTGGACGCCGCCGACCGCGTGGCCGACGGCAACCTGAGCGTGCCGATCGTTTCCCAATCCAGGGACGAAACCGGTGCCCTGCTGACTGCCCTGCAGCGCATGCAGAGCAACCTGGTGCAGACCGTGGGCACCGTGCGCGGCAATGCCGAGAGCGTGGCCACCGCCAGCGCGGAGATCGCCCAGGGCAACAATGACCTGAGCCAGCGCACCGAGCAGCAGGCCTCGGCCCTGGAAGAGACGGCCGCGTCCATGGAGGAGCTGGGCAGCACCGTGCGCCAGAACGCCGACAACGCCCGCCAGGCCAACCAACTCGCGCAGGATGCGAGCGACGTCGCGGTGAAGGGTGGCGAGGTGGTCAACCAGGTGGTGGACACCATGAAGGGCATCAACGACAGCTCGCGCAAGATCTCGGACATCATCTCCGTGATCGACAGCATCGCCTTCCAGACCAACATCCTGGCGCTCAACGCCGCCGTGGAAGCCGCCCGCGCGGGCGAGCAGGGGCGCGGCTTCGCCGTGGTGGCCAGCGAGGTGCGCAGCCTGGCCGGACGCTCGGCCGATGCCGCCAAGGAAATCAAGAACCTCATCAGCGCCAGCGTGGAGCGCGTGGAACAGGGCACGGCCCTGGTGGACCAGGCCGGTGCCACCATGCAGGAGGTGGTGACCTCCATCCGCCGGGTGACCGCCATCGTGGGCGAGATCAGCGCGGCCAGCCGCGAGCAGAGCGATGGCGTCGCCCAGGTCGGCGAAGCCGTGGTGCAGATGGACCAGGCCACCCAGCAGAACGCCGCGCTGGTGGAGGAGATGGCCGCCGCGGCGAACAGCCTGCGGGCGCAGGCGGAAGAGCTGGTTCGGGCGGCGGGGGTGTTTCGGCTGGGGGCTGGGGATGCGATGGTGCAGCCGGGCGGTACGCTACAAATTCGATAGCAATATGCCCTAGTACTGATTGCGCTGGTGGCATTTTTTTTCGACGCTTTCCTGCCCTCCCTGCCGACCCCGGCGGCAGCGCGGACCGGTCAGGGCGCCTCGCCGGCCCGGCAGGGCGCGGCCGCCAGCAGGCGGGCAGCGTGCAGGAACGCCTTCGGACCGACCCAGCTGACGTTCCAGTCGCCCGCCACCGGCACCTGGCGCTTGTGCGCGATCACCATCTGCCGTTTCGGCACCACCAGGATGTACTGGCCGTGCACGCCCCAGGCCATGTAGGCGCCTGCCAGGGGCGAGTCCGGCGGCTCCTGCAGCAGCCACCACAGATAGCCGTACCCGAAGCCGCGCCGCGCGGTGTGCGCCGGGTGCATCTGCGAGGCCGGCGTCGTCTGCTGCGTGATCCGCGCCACCCAGTCCGCGGGAATGATCTGCCGCCCGCGCCAGCGGCCCTGCTGCAGCATCAGGTGGCCCAGCCGCGCCATGTCGCGCGTGGACAGGAAGAAGGGATAGGCCAGGTGCTCCGACCGCCGGGCATCGCCGCTGCGCACATGCCGCGCCGGGTCGAAGTCCTGCAGCTGCAGCGGCGCGGCCAGATCGTCTGCGAAGGCCTGGTAGATGCTGCGCCCCGTCATGCGCTCGAAGGCGGTGCCGGCCGCGTTGAAGTCCCAGTTGTTGTAGAGGAAATAGCGGCCCGGCACCTGAGAGCCGCGCGCCGGCGCAGCCGCCGCGTCGTCGCCCCCGTTGGCGGCCGCATGGTAGACGCCCGAACGCGCGGTGAGCAGGTCACGCAATGTCGCCTGCCGCTCGATCGGCAGCAGGCCGCCCGTGTCGTCGATGCCCAGGTCCGCCAGCGTGCGGTCGAGGTCGATGGTGCCGTCCGCCACGGGCGGGCCGTACAGCATCGACAGCACGCTCTTGCGCACCGAAAACACGATGCTGACCGCCTCCACCGGGCCGTACGCGAACAGCACCCGGCCGTCCTGCACCGCCATCAGGGCGGTCGTGTCCAGGGTGCGAAGGTAGTCGCCGGCGGCTGCGAGACCGCGGCGGCAGGCCGGCCCCTGCTCCGCGACGGGCTGGGGCTCCCATGATGCGCCGGGAAAGGCGGCGGGCACGGGCGCCGTCGAAGCCGGTGGGACGGACGTGCACGCGCTGGCGAGCAGCAGCAGGGCCGCGCCGCACAGGGTTCGCAAAAGCATCGGCATGGAATGGAATGGAATGGAATGGAATGGAATGGAATGGAATGGAATGGAATGGAATGGAATGGAAGGGGCAGCGTGGTGGGGCGCGGAATGGGTTCAACGGTTCCTGCCGGCGCCAGGAACCGAAACCGCCGGGCCGGTGCAGATCGGCCCGGGAAATGCTATCAATTAAATAGCGATATGCCCTAGTACTGATTGCGCTG
>NZ_BAAJYR010000044.1:0-21939 GCF_057546605.1 Acidovorax sp. KPB24-03
TGCCCAGGGTGAAGGCGCCGCCGATGGCCAGCTCCGCCGACGTGTTGCCGATCAGCGTGCCGCCGCTCAGGTACACGTCGCCTTGCCCCAGCGCGCTGCTGCTGTCGGCCCGCACGGCGCCCGCGGCCACTTCCGTGCCCCCGGTGTAGCGGTTCGCGCCCGCCAGCACGAGCGTGCCGCTGCCGCGCTTGGTGAGCTTGCCGGCGCCCGCGATGGGATTGCGCCAGGCGTCCAGTGCGTTGAAGCCGCCCTGCGCCGCGTCCATGGTCACTGCCACGTCGCCATTGAAGGCGCCGTAGCCGTCGCCGGCCGCGAACAGGTTCAGGCGACCCCAGCCTTCGGCGTCGTCCAGCACCGGGTAGCCCGAGGCGATCGCGGTGGTCTTGAGCACCACGCGGCGCTGGCCCGCATCCAGGTAGGGGAAGCGTGTTTCCAGCAGCACCTCGGCGCTCTTGGGCACGACGGCCGGGCGCGTGGTGTCGCCGATGGGGGCGAAGCCGAACGTCATGCGGCGCAGGTACTCGGCCTGGTTGGTGGCGCGGTCGGCGAAACGGTCGGCCGTGGTGGCCTGCGAATGGGCGATCTGCAGGAATTCCTCCGGCGTGCGCGCACCCACCGCCGCCATCAGCGTGCTGCGGGCCTGGGCCACGGCAGCGGCCTTGCGCGGCGCGTTCACGCCGGTGGCGATGCTGGCGGCGGCCACGGCCTGGCCGTGCACGCGGCCGCTGATCACATCCAGGGGCGAGTGCATGCCGGCCAGGATGCGGCTTTCGCCCAACTCCAGCCCGCGCGCCAGCATTTCCTGGAACCGCTCCGGCACCAGGTAGGCCATGGCGATGGCATCGCGCACGCCCTCGGCGGTGTGGCCGCTGGTGAAGCCGCCGTCGGTGGCTGGGGTGGTGCTCTTGGCGGGCACCAGGGCCGGCACGATCTGCACATTGGCGCTCCAGCGCCACGGGCGGGCGTATTTGTAGAAGCGCTTGGCTGGCTCGGTCGAGCCGTTGTCGCCGATGCCGCCGATGAAGTCCACCACCGTGCCGAAGCCCGCATTGGCGCTGTCGCCCACGCCAGCGTTGTTGCCGGTGTCGTTGTAGAGCACCGTGGTCGCATCCGCGGGAATGCCCGAAATGCTGGTCTTTTGCTGCGCCGCGGTGCGCCATGCATTGGTCAACGGGCCCAGGCCATCGGTCACGCTGTAGGCCTTGCCGCGCCGGTCGTCTTCGTAGGCCAGGCGTTCCTGGGCCGCGGTGCGGCGCGCCGTGGCGTCCACCACGTACTGGATGTTGCGGGTGTGCACCTGCGCGTTCAGCACCGTGCCGTCGGTCGCGTCGCCGGGAATGCCGGTCCAGGCCGCTGGCTTGATCGCGGGGAAGGCGCCGTTGGCATCGGCCGTGACGCCGGCATCCACCAGCAGCGTGCTGGGCTTCCAGATGTCGAGAAAGCCTGACAGCACCCGAACGCCGGCGTTGGTGGCCAGCGTGGCGTAGCGGGCATCGCCGCGCTGGTTGGTGAAGGCGAAGTCCACGAACGGGGGCGTGGTCGACTCATTGGGCACCGGCGCCGAATCGGCATACCCCAGGCCGCGCGGCGCATCCGGTGGTGCGGCATCGGAACCCCCGCCGCCACAGGCGGAGAGCGCGAATGCGGCGGCAAGCGCCAGGATCAGGGTGCGTCGGGGCAGGGGCAGCGTCATGGGGAGCAGGCAGGTTGGAAAGGCGAGGGCGAAAACGGGTGCGCGCAGGCCGCTCGCGGCCTGCTGCGGCTGCACTCTAGGGTCGCGCTGTGACAGCGCCATGACGCCGCACGCCAATCATTTCCCCGCAAAGGGCCGCAGCGGAGTAGCATGCGCCATGGACATCGCCCCCACCCTCGCGCCTGCGGTCGCGGAAAAGCCCGCAGCCCTGCCTGGATGGGGAGAGTTCTTTCACATGCCGCTGTTTCGGCCCGGCACCGCGGTGCGCATGGGCGACCAGTGGGAAACCGTGAGCCACGTGGCCCTGCGCCGCCAGGAACTGGCCATCTACCTCGTGGGCCACGAGGCGTCCGTCTCCCCCAGCCGGCTCTTCCTGGCACCCAGCGCGTTCACCACCGTGCGCAAGCGCTGAAGTCTCACGGCATCCCGCTTCATGCAGGAGCCGGGCAGGCCGACTCAGGCCTGGGTCATCCGATCGCTCAGCCGGCCGACTGCTCGGCCATCGCCTCGCCCAGCCGCACGGGCCGGGCAGGGGCCCATTGCTCCGAAAACCGCACCGCACCGCGCTGAAACAGAAGCACCACGGTGGAGCCCAGCAGGAAGCGGCCCATTTCCTCGCCCTGGCGCAGCACGATCTGCCGGTCGGCATAGTCCCAGTGGCGCAGCTCGCCGCTGCGCGGCGGGTTGACCTGACCGTGCCACACCGTGGCCATGCTGCCCACGATGGTCGCGCCCACCAGCACGAGCACCATCTTTCCCAAAGGCGTGTCGAACACGCACACCACGCGCTCGTTGCGCGCGAACAGGCCGGGCACGCCCCGCGCCGTGACCGGGTTCACCGAAAAAAGGTCGCCCGGCACATGCACCATGCGCAGCAAGGTGCCATCGCAAGGCATGTGGATGCGGTGGTAGTCGCGGGGGCTCAGGTAGATCGTCGCGAAGCTGCCGTTGTCGAACTGCGCGGCCAGCGCCGCATCGCCGCCCACCAGGGCCGTGGTCGAGTAGCGGTGACCCTTGGCCTGGAAGATCTGGTCCTGGTCGATGGGACCGAACTGGCTGATCGCCCCATCCACCGGGCAGACCGCGGCCGCCGCGGCGAGCGGGCGCACACCGGGGCGCAGGGCGCGGGTGAAGAAGTCGTTGAACGTGGCATATGCGGCCGGGCGGGGCTCGACCGCCTCGCTCATGTCCACCCGGTAACGGGCGATGAAACGCTCGATCGCGGCCGTGGTGCGGGGGCCGCCCTGCGCCCGTGCAAGCCGCCCCGCCAGCGCCGTCAGCGCCTGTTTGGGAAGTAGATATTGAGGCAGTACGGCAAGGCGGTCTGACAAGGTGGACTTCCTGAGCGGTTGGGGTGCGAGGCATTCTACCGAGCGCGCCTGCGGGGCCCGGCCGTGCGCCTTGACGCTGCATGCGCAGGCCATCTGGCGCCAGATGCCGGAACGAAGTCAGTCGGGGCCGCTGTCAAATCGATGCCATTCACCACGGGGTGCAACCGTCCCGGTGCATGGGCCGGCGAGCGGCGCAGTGGTGTATCGGCACTATTCCACACGATTCCTTACTACGTTACAATGGTGCGGTTTTGCGCAGCGCCTCGCTGCCGCTGCTGTGTGTGGAAGCCGCCCCGCCGGCCTTTTCCTACCGATGCGCCATGGGGCGCAGTGACCACCCCCGCTTGCTGTGCACCGCGCCTGGATCTCTTGCGAGATGGGCCGACATTCCGGTTGCAGTTTCGCGCAGGCCCCGATACCTCCTATTACTGTTTGAAGATTGACTTGAAATCATGGCCAAAGAAGAACTGATTGAAATGCAGGGCTCCGTGACGGAAGTCCTGCCCGATTCCCGCTTTCGCGTCACGCTGGACAATGGCCATCAACTGATCGCCTACACCGGCGGCAAGATGCGCAAGCACCACATCCGCATTCTTGCCGGTGACAAGGTCTCGCTGGAAATGTCCCCCTACGACCTGTCCAAGGGCCGCATCACCTTCCGCCACCTCCCAGGCCGTGGCCCGGGCCCCTCGTCGCGGTGATTTGGAAAAAAACTGGCAAATTTCCTTGAATCTTCCAAATACGGCTGTGATGCAGGGTTAGAATACTAGCTGTCGGAGCGTAGCGCAGCCTGGTAGCGCATCTGCTTTGGGAGCAGAGGGTCGCGAGTTCGAATCCCGCCGCTCCGACCATTGATTCAAGGGGTTAGGTCATTTGACCTGACCCCTTTTGTCTTTTTAATTTCCCTCTCCAGTATTTCCTTTGCTGCAGTTTCCCGCGTCCATGGCAGGCGCGCGAAGGTCAGCCCCGGGTGCGGAGCAGTCTCAGGGTCCATTCGCGCTGGTGTGCCAACCGCTCCGCTTATTCCTCTTCCATGAGGAAGGGTAAATCCGGCGCGCTGGCTTCGGGAATCGCATGCTCGAACACCATGCGCAATGCGGCAGGCTCCTGGTGCAATATCACCAGGGCCTGGGCCAGCATATTCAGCGGTTGCACCTGGGTCGTGACGTTGGCGAGTGCGCTTTTGAGCGTTCTGATTTCCTCGCGCAGCAGTTCTATTTCTGCTTGTGGATGATTGTCCATAATGCCTCCTCGGTCCCATGCTAGAACGGGGCCATAAGGCCAACAAGCTGAAATTGCATCCAGCACCACGGTAGGCCCACCCTGAGGCTCAGCCATGGCAGCGCCTGGACCGATCGCTCCACCATTTCCCACTCTTCCAAAGCACATGGCAACGTCCCGTCCGTTTTCCCCCTTTGGCTCTTCTACGCGCACCGGCGGGGCGCGCATGGAGGGCGTGGACGCCTTGCGAGGCGTGGCCATGGTGTGGATGACGGTCTTCCATTTCTGTTTCGACCTCAGC
This sequence comes from Acidovorax sp. KPB24-03, assembly GCF_057546605.1. Lineage (NCBI taxonomy): Bacteria > Pseudomonadati > Pseudomonadota > Betaproteobacteria > Burkholderiales > Comamonadaceae > Acidovorax > Acidovorax sp. KPB24-03. The sequence continues at coordinate 4,547 of NZ_BAAJYR010000044.1, forward strand.
CACTTTGGGTACTGGCCGCAGAATTTCCGTGCCGATCCTTTCTGGACGACCCAGCGGACAGCCATCGTGGCGCTCTTTCTCTTTTGCGCGGGGCTGGGACAGGCACTGGCCTGGCAGCAGGGTCTCGGATGGGCCCGCTTCTTCAAGCGCTGGCTGCAGATCGTGGGATGCGCCTTGCTGGTCACCGCAGGGTCGTCCCTGATGTTTCCGCAGAGCTTCATCCATTTCGGCGTCTTGCACGGGATGGCCGCCATGCTCCTCGTTGCGCGATGCACGGCCGGGTGGGGCGCTTGGCTCTGGCCTGCCGGCGCGATGGCCGTGGCGCTTCCCTCTATCGCAGGGTGGGCGCTGACGGAGGGGCCGCTGGCGGCCGGGGCGCCCACGTTCAACGGCTATGCGCTCAACTGGCTGGGACTGGTGTCGCGCAAGCCTTTCACCGAAGACTACGTGCCGGTGCTGCCCTGGCTGGGCGTGATGTGGTGGGGCCTGGCGAGCGGGCAATGGGTGCTGCAACAGCGCCCACAATGGATGGTGGCCACTCTGCCCCGGGGGCTGTCGCCGCTGGCGGTGCTGGGGCGCTGGAGCTTGAGCTATTACATGCTGCACCAGCCAGTCATGATCGGCCTGCTCATGGCGGCATCCTGGGTACTGGGCCGTTCCTAGGAAAAGGGGAAAAGGCCCGGTCCCAAAAGCAGAACGCGGCCCGTGAGGCCGCGTCGAGACGAAAGCGTGTCGGCTTGGCAGGTGACTGCCAATCCGCCGGCTACGAGCGATTATTCGATCTTGGCCTTCGTGCGCAGTTCTTCCTGGAACTTCGCCAGCTTTTGCTGCTGCAGTTGCTGCGCCACCTGGGGCTTCACTTCTTCCAGCTTGGGCAGCTTGGCTTCGCGCACATCGTCCAGGCGGATGATGTGCCAGCCGAACTGGGTCTTGACCGGCGTCTGGGTCATCTGGCCCTTGTTCAGCTTGACCAGCGCTTCGGTGAACTCGGCCACGTAGCTGCTCGGAGCCGACCAGTCCAGGTCGCCGCCACGGGCGCCGGATCCGGGGTCCTTGGACTGCTTCTTGGCGATGTCTTCAAACTTGGCGCCCTTCTTGATGGACGCGATGATGGCCTTGGCTTGGTCTTCCTTTTCCACCAGGATGTGGCTGGCCTTGTATTCCTTGCCGGTGTTGGCGGCAACGAACTTGTCGTATTCGGCCTGGATTTCGGCGTCGGTGACGGGGTTGGCCTTTTGGTAGTCGGCGAACAGTTCGCGGATCAGGATGGTCTGGCGGGCCAGTTCCATCTGGACCTTGTAGTCGGGCGAGGCTTCGAGGCCGCGCTTCTGGGCTTCCTGCAAGAAGATTTCGCGGGCGATCACTTCTTCCTTGATCTGGCCTTCGACCTCGGGGGTCACGGGGCGGCCGGAGCGTTCCACTTGCTGCTTCAGGACCTCGGCACGTTCCTTGGGAACGGCCTTGCCATTCACAACGGCGAGGTTTTGAGCGTAGACGGGAAAGGCCGTCGCGCCCAGCACGGCAGCGGCCACGAGGCCGGACAAGAGCTTTTTCTTCATTGGGGAGTCCACAAAAAGGAAATGAGTTGCAGCCGTTTGGGCCGCAAGTCCGACAAATAGGGCCGGATCAAAGAACTTCAATGGCTATGGCGTGAGCGCCTTGGTCAATAAATTCTTGCAGCGCATCATACACAAGGCGATGTTGTGCCACGCGGGGTTTGCCTGTAAACAAAGGTGACGAAATCCGCACCCGGAAATGGGTGCCGAAACCCGTTCCGTTGGCCCCGACATGGCCTGCATGGGCGGCGCTTTCGTCCAGCACCTGCAGCGCGGAAGGGTTCAGCCGCTCCCGCAGCCGGGCCTCCATGGCCTCGGCGGTGATGGCCAGCGCCGTCATGGCTGCACGTCCTTGCGGGCCGCCTCGGGCGTGGTCTTGGGCACGGCCTTGGTGTCGTCTTCCTTCATATAGCGGCTCAGGTACAAAGCCTGGCCGATGACGAACACCGCCATCAGCCCGATGCCGCCGAACAGCTTGAAGTTGACCCAGGTGTCGGTGTCGAAGCGGTAGGCCACCCACAGGTTGACCAGACCCATCACGGCGAAGAACCCGGTCCAGCTCCAGTTCACGGTGCGCCAGGCGGTGTCGGGCAATTCCATCTGCGCGCCCATCAGGGAGCGGATCAGGTTCTTGCGGAAGAACAGCTGGCCGATCAGCAGCGCCGAGCCCATCAGCCAGTACAGCACGGTGGGCTTCCACTTGATGAAGGTTTCGCTGTGCGAGAGCAGCGTGGCGCCGCCGAACACCACGATGACGCCCAGGCTCACCCACTGCATGGGCTCGACCTTGCCGTTCTTGTACCGCAGGTAGCCGATCTGCAGCACGGTGGCGGCGATGGCCACGGCCGTGGCCGTGTAGATGCCCCACAGCTTGAAGGCCGCGAAGAACAGGATGATGGGAAAGAAGTCGATCAGCAGTTTCATGGGGGAGGGCTGGAGCGTGGGCGGGCGTTGCCGCCGTTCAGGAGGAGCCGGGCTCGAAATCGAGCGATGCGGAGTTCATGCAGTAGCGCAGGCCGGTGGAGGCGGGGCCGTCCTCGAACACGTGGCCGAGGTGGGCCCCGCATTGTGCACAAACCGTCTCCGTCCGGACCATGCCATGGCTGCGGTCCACGATCTCCTTGATCGAGCCCGGCACCGCCTCGGAAAAGCTGGGCCAGCCGCAGCCGGCGTCGAATTTGGTGCCGGAGTCGAACAGCTTGGCGCCGCAGCACACGCAGTGGTAGCTGCCGTCGGCCCAGTGCGCTTCGTACTTGCCGGTGAAGGGTCGCTCGGTGGCGGCGTGGCGGGTGACTTGCCAGGCGACGGGCTCGGCGCCTTTGCTCTGCAGCAGGGCCTGCCATTCGGCATCGGTCTTTTTGATGGGGAAGGTCATGATGAGCAGCTGATTTCGATGGAGGAAGCCCAGTCGGGCGGGAAGTCGGCCCAGGACTCGTGGCCCGGGTGTTCGTCGAACGGTTCGGCCAGCAGGGCCTGCAGGGTGTGAAGCGGCGCGAAGTCGCCTTGCGTGGCCGCGCGGATGGCCTGCTCGCCCAGGTGGTTGCGCAGCACGAATTTCGGATTGCATTTCAGCATCAAATCGGCCATATGCCGGGGATTTGATTGTCCTGGGTGCTCTGAAAATGATAGCAACCACCCCTCCCAGCCCGCCCGGTCGATGAACAGGTCGCGCACGGGTTCGAAGTCGCCGCTGGCCACGGCATGCGACAGGCTCCGCCAGAAGATGGGGTAGTCGACCCCGCCTTGGGCGAGCAGGTTGAGCAGGCCGTCCACCAGCGCAGCGTCGCCGTCGTGGACGGCCTGCAGCCCGAGCTTGCCGCGCATGCGCTGCAGGAACGCGGCCGGGAACACGGTCTGGTAGGACGCGAGCGCTGCCTGCGCCAGCGCCACGTCCTCGATCAGCGGCAGCAGCGCCTGGCCCAGCCGGAACAGGTTCCAGTAGGCCACGTTGGGCTGGCGGTTGAAGGCATAGCGGCCCTGCGTGTCGCTGTGATTGCACACATGGCCCGGCACGAACGCGTCGAGGAACTGGAAGGGCCCGTAGTCGATCGTGAGGCCCAGGATGCTCATGTTGTCGGTGTTCATCACCCCGTGGCAAAAGCCCTGCGCCTGCCAGTGGGCGAGCAGTTCCGCCGTGCGCTCGCTCACCGCCTGGAGCAGGGCGGCGTAGGGGTTGCCGCCCGGCGCGTCCGGGCCACGGCACTCGGGGTAGTAGCGGTCGATGACGTAGTCGGCCAGCGTGCGCAGCTGCGGCAGCAGGTCGCGTGCCGCGAAGTGCTCGAAGTGCCCGAAGCGGATGAAGCTCGGCGCGGTGCGGGTCACGACGGCGGCGGTCTCCACCACCTCGCGCTGCACCGGGGCGGGCGAGCCGGTCAGGGCCAGCGCCCGCGTGGTGGGCACGCCCAGCGCATGCATGGCTTCGCTGCACAGGAATTCGCGGATGCTCGAGCGCAGCACGGCACGGCCATCGCCCCCCCGCGAATACGGCGTGCGCCCGGCGCCCTTGAGCTGTACCTCCAGGCCGCCGTCGGTCTCGCCCAGCAGGATGGCGCGGCCATCGCCCAGTTGCCCCGCCCAGACCCCGAACTGGTGGCCGCTGTACACCGTGGCCAATGGCTGCATGCCCGACAGCAGCGCGTTGCCCGAACACACCTGCAGCGCCGCGTCGGAGGCCAGCCAGGCGGCGGGCACGCCCAGCTGCTGAGCGGCATCCAGGCTCGTGGCCACCCAGTGCGGGGCGGGGAGGGGGGTGGGCACCAGTTCGGTGAAGAAATCCGGGCCCAGCGCTGCAAAGCCGTTGCGCCATTCGAGGCCGGACGCGGGCGCCGTCGCGGCGGTGGGAAGGGGGGCGTTCATCCGCCGAATTGTCTCCGACCCGCTTTGCCACGCGCGGCGAGGGGGCTTGGGCGCCCGGGGCCGCGGCGGCGGCTGTCAAGCTGGCGACAGATGCGGGCGCGGTGCGTGGCGCCCCCAGGGCGGCAGCACACAGGGCGCACGGTAGGATGCCGCGGAACCATTCACAACGACAACCCAAGGAGCCAACATGCTGGGCCTGATGCAGAGTCAACCCTTGCTGATTTCCACGCTGATCGAATTCGCCGAGCGCCACCACGGCGACGTGCAGATCGTGTCGCGCCGCGTCGAGGGCGACATCCACCGCTATACCTACCGCGACATGGCGGTGCGGGCGCGGCGGCTGGCCAATGTGCTGGACGGCATGGGCCTGGCAGCCGGCGACCGCGTGGCCAGCCTGGCCTGGAACGGCTACCGCCACATGGAGATGTACTACGGCGTGAGCGGCTCGGAGCGGGTGATGCACACCATCAACCCCCGCCTGCACCCCGAGCAGATCGCGTGGATCGTCAACCACGCCGAAGACCGGGTGCTGTGCTTCGACATGACCTTTCTGCCCATCGTGCAGGCCGTGCACGCCAAGTGCCCCACGGTGCGCCAGTGGGTGGCGCTGTGCGATGCCGACCAGCTGCCCGCCGACAGCGGCATCCCCGGCCTGCTGAGCTACGAAGCCTGGATCGGCGAAGCCCCCGACACCTACGTGTGGCCCACGTTCGACGAGAACACTGCCTCCAGCATGTGCTACACGAGCGGCACCACCGGACACCCCAAGGCGGTGCTCTACAGCCACCGCTCGACCCTGCTGCACGCGTATGCCGCCGCGCTGCCGGACGTCATGGGCCTGTCGGCCAGCGATGCGGTGCTGCCGGTGGTGCCGATGTTCCACGTCAATGCCTGGGGGCTGCCGTACTCGGCGCCGCTGGTGGGCGCCAAGGTGGTCTTTCCCGGCCCGGCGCTGGACGGCAAATCGGTCTATGAACTCATGGATGCCGAGGGCGTGACTTTCGCCGCTGGCGTGCCCACCGTGTGGCAGATGCTGCTCAACCACGTGAAGGCGGGCGGCCTGCGCTTCGGCCAACTGAAGCGCACCGTGATCGGCGGCTCGGCCTGCCCGCCGGCCATGATCCAGTCGTTCCAGGACGACTACGGCGTGCGCGTGCTGCACGCGTGGGGCATGACCGAGATGAGCCCGCTGGGCACGCTGTGCTCGCTCAAGAACAAGCACCTGGCGCTGCCGCGCGGCGAGCAGATGCAGATCCTCATGAAGCAGGGCCGCGCGATCTATGGCGTGGACATGAAGATCGTGGACGGCGACGGCCACGAACTGCCCTGGGACGGCAAGACCTACGGTGACCTGCTGGTCAAGGGCCCGTGGATCGTCGAGAACTACTACCGCGGCGAGGGCGATCCGCTGGTGCCCGATGCGCAGGGCCGCGGCTGGTTCCCCACGGGCGACGTCGCCACCATCGATGCCGACGGCTACATGCAGATCACCGACCGCAGCAAGGACGTGATCAAGTCCGGGGGCGAGTGGATCAGCTCCATCGACATCGAGAACATCGCCATGGCACACCCGGCCGTCGCCATGGCCGCGTGCGTGGGCATGCCGCACCCCAAGTGGGATGAGCGGCCCATCGTGGCGGTGGTCAAGCGTCCGGGCGCGGAGGTGACGCGCGAGGAACTGCTGCAGTTCTACGCGGGCAAGACCGCCAAGTGGCAGATCCCGGACGATGTGCTGTTCGTGGACGCGATCCCGATCGGCGCCACGGGCAAGATGCTCAAGGCCAAGCTGCGCGAGCAGCTCAAGGACTACCGCCTGCCGGGCCTGTGACGCACGCCGATGCGGTGAGGGGGCGGCCGCGAGAGGCCGCCGCCCAGTCGCATGCGGGATAGCGGATAGGGTGAATCCCTGAGCATCTCCTCTGTGGCGTGCCTTACGCTGCGCCCTGTTCCATTCAAGAACCCAAGAGGAGACAAGCGATGAGATTTGCTATCAAGGCTGTAGCTGCATCCGCAATCCTGGTGAGCGCTGGCGGCGCGTTCGCTCAAAAGGGCGACACGGTGAAGATCGCCTGGCTCGACCCGCTGTCCGGCCTCATGGCGGCGGTGGGAACCAACCAGCTCAAGAGCTTCCAGTTCCTCTCGGAGGAGTTCAACAAGAAGAACGCGGCGGGTGTGAAGTTCGAGATCATCGGCATCGACAACAAGCTCAGCCCGCAGGAAACCACCAGCGCCCTGCGCTCTGCCATGGACCAGGGCGCGCGCTACGTGGTGCAGGGCAACGGCTCCGGCCCGGCGCTGGCCATCATCGACGCGCTGGAAAAGCACAACGCGCGCAACCCCGGCAAGGAGGTCATGTACCTCAACTACGCCGCCGTGGACCCCGACCTCACCAACAGCAAGTGCAGCTACTGGCACTTCCGCCTGGATGCCGACACCTCGATGAAGATGGAGGCCATGACCACCTTCATGAAGGACCTGCCCGAGGTCAAGAAGGTGTACCTCATCAACCAGAACTACTCGCATGGCCAGCAGGTTTCCAAGTTCGCCAAGGAGAACCTGGCGCGCAAGCGGCCCGACGTGCAGATCGTGGGCGACGACCTGCACCCGCTGGCCCAGGTGCGCGATTTCGCGCCCTACATCGCCAAGATCAAGCAGTCCGGCGCCGACAGCGTGATCACCGGCAACTGGGGCTCGGACCTGGCCCTGCTCATCAAGGCCGCCAACGATGCGGGGCTGGCCAACGTCAACTTCTACACCTACTACGGCGGCGTGACGGGCAGCCCCACGGCCATGGGCGCGGCGGCGGCGGGGCGCGTGTACATGGTGTCGTACAACCACCTGAACCTGCCCGGCGACATCGGCCGCGTGGTCACCGAGTACAAGAAGAAGTTCAACGACGACATGTACACCGGCGCCGTGTACCACGCCTTCGCCATGCTGGATGCCGCCTTCGTGAAGGCCAAGTCCACCGACCCGGTGAAGGTGGCCCCCGTGCTGGAGGGCATGAAGTTCAACAGCTTCAACGGCGAGGTCGAGATGCGCAAGAGCGACCACCAGCTGCAGCAGGGCCTGTTCGTCTCCAAGTGGGAGAAGGCCGGCGGCAAGTACCCCAATGACGCGGAAAATACCGGCTATACCTTCGTGCCGGTGAAGTACTACGAGCCTTACGTGGCCAGCACGCCCACTTCGTGCCAGATGAAGCGGCCCTCCTGATCCGGGCATTCAATTTCATTGCTGTGAGACCTTGGGCCCGGGGTTCCTCGGGCTCTTTTTTTTAACCGTGCGGGCGCTGTTCTTCGATGAATCTTGAGTTTTTCGTGATCTCGCTGCTCAACGGCGTCAGCTACGGGCTGCTGCTGTTCATGCTCAGTTCGGGGCTCACCCTCATCTTCAGCATGATGGGCGTGCTCAACTTCGCCCACACCAGCTTCTACATGCTGGGGGCCTACATCGCCTACACCCTGTCCGGCCTGGTCGGCTTCTGGGTGGCGCTGTTCGTGGCGCCGCTGCTGGTGGGCGCGCTCGGTGCGGCGTTCGAGCGCTACGCGCTGCGCCGCGTTCACCAGTACGGCCATGTGCCCGAACTGCTGGTGACCTTCGGCTTGTCGTACCTGGTGCTGGAGGTGGTGCAGCTGGTGTGGGGCCGCTCCACCGTGCCCTACGGCCTGCCCGCGCAATTGCAGGGGCCGCTTTTCACGCTGTACGGCACGCAGTTCCCGAAGTCGCGGTCGTTCGTGATGCTGGTGGCGCTGCTGATGCTGCTGTCCGTGTGGCTGCTACTCACCCGCACGCGCATCGGCCTGGTGATCCAGGCCGCGCTCAAGCACCCCGACATGGTCGAGGCGCTGGGCCACAACGTGCCGCGCGTGTTCATGCTGGTGTTCGGGGGCGGCTGCGCGCTCGCCGGGCTGGCGGGCGTGATCGGCGGCAACACCTACGTCACCGAGCCGGCCATGGCGGCCTCGGTGGGCTCGATCATCTTCGTTGTCGTCGTCGTGGGCGGCATGGGGTCGCTGGCCGGGGCCTTCCTTGCCTCGCTGCTGATCGGCGTACTGCAGACCTTCGCGGTGGCGCTGGACTATTCGCTGGCGCATGCGCTGCGCGCGGCCGGCATGGCGGTGACCGAGCAGACCTTCGGCTGGCCGCTGCTCAAGCTCACCGTGTCGCAGGTGGCGCCCATCCTGCCGTACCTGCTGCTGGTGCTGATCCTCATCTTCCGGCCCAAGGGCCTGCTCGGCACGCGGGAGGACTGAACCCATGCGCTCCCACACCTCCTCGCCGCCGGCCTACCGGTTCAAGCCGCTCAACATCGGGCGCATCGTCATCTGGGGCCTGTTCGCGGCTGCGCTCATCGTGGCGCCCATGCTGTTCACCAGCAGCCTGGCGCTCACCATGCTGTCGCAGATCGGCTACCTCATCGTCATCTGCCTCTCGTACAACATGCTGCTGGGGCAGGGCGGCATGCTGAGCTTCGGCCATGCCGTGTACACCGGCCTGGGCTCGTTCATCGCCATCCATGCGATGAACCTGGCCGGCAAGGGCGCGGTGCCCATTCCGCTGGTGTTCATCCCGCTCGTGGGCGGGCTGGCGGGGCTGTTCTTCGCCGTGCTGCTGGGTTTCGTCACCACCAAGAAGTCGGGCACCACCTTCGCCATGATCACCCTGGGCATCGGCGAGCTGGTGGCGTCCATGGCGCTGATGTTCCCCGAGTTCTTCGGCGGGGAGGGCGGCATCACCACCGACCGCGTGTACGGCAAGGGGTTCATGGGCATCACCTTCGGCCCGGCCATCCAGGTGTACTACCTGATCGCCGCCTACTGCTTCGTGTGCACCGCGCTCATGTTCGCCTTCACCGGCACGCCGCTGGGCCGCATCCTGAACGCGGTGCGCGACAACCCCGAGCGCGTGGAGTTCATCGGCTACAACACGCAGCGCGTGCGCTACTTCGCCTTCATCATCGCGGGCTTCTTCGCGGGCGTGGGCGGGGGGCTGGCGGCGATCAACTTCGAGATCGTCACCGGCGCCGACAGCGTGAGCGTGCTGCGCTCTGGCGGCTACCTGCTGTTCACCTTCCTGGGTGGGGCTACCTTCTTCTTCGGCCCCATCATCGGCGCGGTGCTGCTGGTGTTCGCCTCGGTGCTGCTGTCCGAGCTGTCCAAGGCCTGGCTGCTGTACCTGGGCCTCGTGTTCCTGTTCATGGTGATGTATGCGCCCGGCGGCATCGCCAGCCTGATCATGATGAACCTGCGCGTGGCCAAGTACGGCCGGCTGCACACGCTGTGGGTGTCGTACCTGGCCCTGGGCGGCACGGCCCTCGTGGCGGTGCTGGGCGCGGCCTGCATGGTGGAGATGACCTACCACCTGCAGCTCAATTCGGCGCTCGGGCCGCAGATGAACTTTCTCGGCGCCACGCTGAACGCGCGGGCCCTGTCCAGCTGGTTCGGGGCGGGCTTCGTGCTGCTGGTGGGCCTCGGCCTGTTCGAGACCGTGCGGCGGCAGTTCCTGCAGCAATGGGGCGCCATCCAGGAAGCCATCGAGCAGGACATCAAGCGGGGGAAGGCCGCATGAGCGTGACCCCCGTCAACACCCCCTATGCGCTGGAGTTGCGCGACCTGCACAAGCGCTTCGGCAAGACCGAGATCATCCGCGGCGCCAACCTGTGCGTGGCCCCGGGCGAGCGCGTGGCCATCATCGGCCCCAACGGCGCCGGCAAGTCGACGCTGTTCAACCTCATCAGCGGACGCTTCGGCGCCACCAGCGGCCAGGTGCTGCTGAATGGCCAGCGCATCGACGGCAAGGCGCCGTACGAGATCAACCGCATGGGGCTGTCGCGCAGCTTCCAGATCACCAACATCTTCCCCAAGCTCAGCGTGTTTGAGAACCTGCGCTGCGGCGTGCTGTGGAGCCTGGGCTACCGCTACACCTTCCTGCGCTTTCTCTCGCGCCTGCACGATGCCAACGAGCGCGCCACGCAGCTCATGGAGCAGATCCGCCTGGACAAGAAGCGCGACACGCTGGCCATGAACCTCACCTACGCCGAGCAGCGCGCGCTGGAGATCGGCATCACCATCGCCGGGGGCGCCAACGTCATCCTGCTGGACGAGCCCACCGCCGGCATGAGCAAGAGCGAGACCGCGCGTTTCATCCGCCTCATCAAGGAAGTGACGGTGGGCCGCACGCTGCTCACCGTGGAGCACGACATGGGCGTGGTGTTCGGCCTGGCCGACAAGATCGCCGTGGTGGTCTACGGCGAGGTGATCGCCTTCGACACCCCCGAGGCCGTTCGCGCCAACCCGCGCGTGCAGGAGGCCTACCTGGGCTCGGCCGTGGCGGCAGCGCAGCAGGCGGAAGGACACTGAACCATGCTCAAGGTCGACAACCTGCACGCCTACTACGGCAAAAGCCACGTGCTGCACGGCGTCTCGTTCGGCGTGCAGCCGGGCGAGATCGTCGCGCTGCTGGGGCGCAACGGCTCGGGCCGCTCCACCACCGCCAAGGCCATCATGGGCCTGGTGGACTGGGAGGGCACGCTCGAATGGAAGGGCCAGCGCCTCGATGGCAAGAAGGCCTACGAGATCGCGCACCTGGGCTTGGGCTACGTGCCCGAAAGCCGCGACATCTTTCCCAACCTGACCGTGCACCAGAACCTGCTGCTGGGCCAGAAGGGCAAGGGCAAAGGCAGCCGCTGGAGCTTCGACGACATGTACGGCATGTTCCCGCGCCTGAAGGAGCGCCAGCACACCGAAGCCGGCGTCATGTCGGGTGGCGAGCAACAGATGCTCACCCTGTGCCGCACCCTCATGGGCGACCCCGACCTCATCATCATCGACGAGCCCACCGAAGGCCTCGCGCCCAAGATCGTGGAACTGGTGGGGCAGTACCTCATGGCGATCAAGGCGCGCGGCATCTCGGTGCTGCTCATCGAGCAAAAGCTCACCATCGCCATGACCATCTCCGACCGCGCGCTGGTCATGGGCCATGGGAGCATCGTTTTCGAGGGTACGCCCCAGGGCCTGCGCGAGAACAGTTATGTGCGCAAGGAGTGGCTGGAGGTGTGAGGGGGGCGGGTGGGGTTGCTTTTGACGCAACCTGCCACCCTGTCCCGCTGAGGGCTCCTCTGGCCTATGGAGGACGCCCACGAGCATTCGCGCGACAAAAGCCACTCAAAACCATCGCAAGCAACACACTGATCAGTGGTTAACAAATAGTTAATATTTGGCATGCATTTTTGGCCCGCGCCGGCCGCTCTGCCTTTAACATCCGCCCCAACAAAAAAGATGAAACGGGGAGGTTTCAATGAGCGCAGAAGGCGCGGCCATGTGCGTGCACGTCGGCGATGCACAGGTCTTGGCTTCGGCCATGGACAAGTCCAGAAGGGCGTGCCCAGGGATGCACACCAATCATGGCCGCAAGACCCAACGCAGCAGTGCATTACAGGGCCCGCGAAATCTTGCAACGCGCCCCCGACCGAGGCGGGTACGGGGCGAGGCGGAACATGCATCGAGCCCCTCTCCCACGCCCCAATGGCTGGCCTTGGCGGTGCGTTTGACGCGATGGGCATCTGCCATCTTCTTCCTGGCATTGGTTTCGATGGCCCATGCCCAGCGGCTGAGCCAACCGCCGGATGAAAACCGACAAATCATCCAGAAGATGTTGGAAGCCCCAGAGGCCGAAATCGACCTGTCCAGAGCCAAATTGGTCATCGACCGAATGATGGACCCCAGTGTCGATGTCGATGCGACATTGGAACGATTGAATGAGATGGCGCGGGGGATTCGAAAGACGCTGCCCACAGGGGCGTCCAAACGCTTGATCTTGGATGCCTTGCGTTTTCACATCTATCAGCCCAACGAGTGGAACGAGCGGCGGCCATTTCAGTACGACCTGGAAGATCCGTACGGACGCAATATCAAAAACAAACTGTTGCCCAACTACCTGAGAACAAAAAAGGGTAACTGTGTCTCGATGCCGTTGCTGTTCATCTTCCTGGGCCAGCGGCTGGGGCTGGACGTCAGCTTGGCGGCCGCCCCCAACCATCTGTTCGTGCAATGGCGAGACAGCGACGGCAAGTTGTACAGCCTGGAAACGACCAGCGGCGCCGGTTTCACGCGCGAGGCTTGGCTGCGCCAGCAGTCGCCCATGACCGACATTGCTCTGAAATCAGGGATTTACCTGCGGCCCATGCCCAAAAAAGAGGCCATTGTCGCCATGGCAGAAACACTCATGGCGTTTTATGAAAAGCAGGATCAGCCTTATCGGCATGCCGCGCTGGCTCAATTTTTGTTGAAATACAGTCCCAATGACATCTGCGCGCTTTTGAATCTGTTCGCTGCGACTCAGGAAATCCGAAAGCGGGAGTTTATTAGAAAATATCCTGGGCCCAGTGATATACCGGTGAGTGAGCGCCCGCGGCTCCTGATGCTGGATGATCAACTCAAGTCAATTTACGATCGGGCTTATGGGATGGGTTGGCGGCCGTTGGAAATTTCTGCCAAAAATGGATACGGCGCAAATGCAAAATTTCAAAATTAGGAGAGGGGGAATCTTGATGAAATGGTTTAAATATATATTGCTTGTTAGTTTTTTGAGCTTGGTACAAGGGCCTGCACTAGCACGGTATATACAGGCCGATCCAATCGGGCTGGATGGTGGGTGGAATCGGTTTGTGTATGTGGATGCCGACCCATTATCCAATTTTGATCCTGATGGGCTCGTTAGAAGATTTCGAGATCCTCTCGATCTGATGCCGCTAGAAGGTAATGGCGGAGGTGTGGGTGGTAGCGGCGGAATGAGCGGTGGCCTCACCTCTAACGCAGCGCGTAGAGAGGTCATGACTCGAGCTGGCATACCCACTAGTCAACAACCTGTTTCACAGTCCAGAAATTCTTCAGGCAGAGAATACTCCTACGATGTACCGTCACCGGGTGGCGGAACTCAAAGGATGTCTGTACAGCAACAGACTCTTGATAGAAGCCATATCAATCAGCCTCACTGGGAAGGTGGTCAAGTAAAGATCGATTCATCCACTGGACAGGTTCGCTATAACAATTATGGTTGCCCCGCATTGATGAATGGTAAATTTAAAGTGGATTATTAACTATGCTATCAAATTCTGAAAGAATGCGCAAAAAAATATTCATTGCAAAATACCTTGAAATGCTTTCAAAACTGGTGGCGAAACCCGTTTTTGAAAAAAATATAGGAAGCATCAATGATGCTAAGAATATTCGTGCCCAAAGTCAAATATTCGAAGGCATGTCTTCGCAAAAAATTGAATTGAATTTTTCAATACATGAGGCTGAAAGACTTGAAAAGATATTTATTTCTCTAGGTGCGCTAAATTTTTCAAATGTTTATCTGTGGGTGGAAAATTCAATTGACTGCGGCCTCTTGAAAATAGATTCATTGGCAAGTATCAATGTGGAGTATTTGTTGAGTTCTGCTGATTGGGGAATTATGGGGCTTTTGTCGGAAGACATGAAGGACTACTTGTTATTGGAAATCAACGAGTATGATGATGGATTGAAGGTTGGATTGGATGCCAAGGGGGCTAACTGGGGCATCATTGATTTTTCGAATATACGGTGACTGCATGTTCGCTCTCCATTGTTTCTCGCTGGCTGCATAAAATTGCAGATAATTAAATGAAGATTTTAGAAGGCGAATTGGAAAATTTCCTACATGCTTTCTGTGAATCCAACGCGCGTTTCACATTGGTTCAATATTTCCAAAGCTGCCGTACTGGTGTATTGATTTTCCAAATATTTGATCAGCCGAATAAACTGGCCTACAAAATTGCCAGAAGCGATGGTTGTATTTTGTTTTTCGATCCTGATGAAGAAGAGTTTGGGCTGGCCTATCAATCGAAAAATGAAATTGTTTGTGCAGAGTTGATCGGCGAGTTGATGTTCGCCATTCAGGAGATGAATCGTCGGCACGGAAGGAATATGAACCGGTCGTCGACTCAATGATGGAGAGCGTTCCATCGGTTGCCGCGGTCAGAGTGAAAATCCCATAAGACCGCGGTCCTTTTCCTCGCAGAGCGTCTCTGCACCGGGCTGCTGACGACCGTCAATGCACCGGCCGCCCCAGCCATTGGCTCGCCCTGGAGATCGCGTAATTCACCAGGCAGTACAGCGCAGCGACCACCAGGTACACCGGCACCAGCGAGTGGTAGTTGGCGATGAGCACCTTGGCGTTCTGCATGAGTTCGCCATAGGTGACGACGTAGCCGAAGGTGGTGTCCTTGACCACGATGACCAGTTGCGCGACCAGGGCCGGGACGATGTAGCGCAACGCCTGGGGAAAGACGACGACGGAAAAGACCTGGACCTCGGTCAGCCCCAGGCTTCGCGCGGCATCGGTCTGGCCGCGGGGAACGGCGAGCACGCCCGCGCGGTACACCTCGGCCACGACGGCGGCGGTGCTCAGGCCGACGGGCAGGGTCAGCATCCAGTAGGTGCTGAGTTTGATCCCGACCGACGGCAGTACCAGAAAGCACACGTAGATGAGCAGCAGCGTCGGCGTGCCGCGCAGGAACTCGATGGCCGCGGTGCTGGGCCAGCGCACGAGCCCCGACCGCGCCCGGCGGCCCACCATCAGTACGAGGCCGAGGGTCAGCGCGATGACGGCGGCCATCGCCGCCGAGGCCAGCGTGCCGAGCAGGCCCTTGGCCAGGAAGGCCCAGGTCGTGGGCCAGGCGAAGAATTTCCAGAACCGGGCGTCGAGCTGCCCCGCGGAGTGGAACCGGAACGCGACCGCCGCCGCCAGCAGGAGCAGCAGGGCCGCCGCGGCCCCGCTCGCGACCCGTGCGACGGTTTGGGCCCGGGGGCTGGGCGCCCCGAACAGGATGTCTTCGAGGGGGCGGCTCATCGCAGGATTCGCACCTTCTTTTCCAGGGCGGCGCCGGCCCAGGCGATCAGCAGCCCGGACGCCACGTACATCGCGGCGGCCACTGCGAACGCGGCCATGCCGGCCGCGGAGTCGTTGGCGATCTTGGACACGAGCGTGGTGAGTTCCCGGCCCGGAAACGGCACCTGCGATGCCAACGAGGTGGACAGCATCAACGCAATGAGCAGCGAGGTCATCGGTTGCACCACCGCGCGCAGCGCCTGCGGCAGCAGCACCGCCGAGACGATGCGCATCGGGCGCATGCCCAGGCTGAGGGCGGCCTCGATCTGGCCGCCGGCGACGGTGTTGATGCCCGAGCGCAGGTAGTCCGCCGTGAACGCGGAGCAGACCAGTATCAACGTCAGGATGACGGCGGGCTCATAGTCGAACAGCACGTTCAGGTCGGGCAGCGCGAACACGATGAAGATCAGCAGCGCGACGCTGGGAATGTTGCGGAAGATCTCGACGTAGACGGTCAGGACGAAGCGCAGCGGCGGCAGCGGCAAGAGCCGAAGCACCGTCACGGCCATGCCCAGCACGAAGCCGGGCACGAACGACAGGGCCGTGAGCTTCCACGTCAGCAAAAGGGCCTGCCCGAAGGCAGGCCCGTGGTCGGCCAGGAGCCGGGAAACCTCGCCCATCGGGGGTCAGGGCAGGGCGGGGGGCGTCGGCACGGCGGTGCTGCCGGTGCGCTGTCCGATGGAAATGGTCCAGAGCTTGGCCCAGGTGCCGTCGGCTTCGATCTTCTTGAGGAAGGCATTGACGAAGGCCACGCCGTCCGAGCCCTTGGGCAGTCCGATGCCGTAGGGGTCTTGCGCACCGAAGGGGGCGCCGGCCAGTTTGGCGTCGCCGGTTCCCAGGCTCAGGGCGTTGAGCAGCAGCGTGTGGTCGGTCACGTAGGCATCCACGCGTCCCTGGCGCAGGGCGTCCAGGGCCTCCTGGTGGGTCTGGAACTCTTGCACGGCCGCCTTGGGCGCGTACTGCGCCAGGATCGCGGGGCCCGTGGAGCCCGCCTGCGTGGCGACCTTCTTGCCGGCCAGGTCGTCGTGCGACTGGATGGTCTTGTTGTTCGCCTTGACCAGCACGCCGGCCTGCGAGGTGTAGTAGGGCCCGGCGAACGCGATCTTCTCGGCGCGGGCGGGCGTGATGGAATAGGTGGCGAACACCATGTCCACCTGACCGTTGATGAGCACCTGCTCGCGCGTGGCCGAGGTCACCTGCGTGAACTGGACCTTGGCCCCATCGCCCAGGATGTAGCGTGTGATGAGCTGGGCCAGGCCGGCGTCGAAGCCGCGCATCCTGCCGTCCTTCTCGTTGAGCAGCGAGAACAGGTTCGAGGTTTGCGTGCCGCCCAGGCGCAGGGTGCCGGCCTGCTTGATCTTGCTGGCCCAGGTGCTGGATGCGATGGTGGCCGCGTCAGCGACGGGGCCCTGCGCGACCAGCGCGTCGAACGCCGCGGTGTTGATGGGCGTGCCCTGTGCGAAAAGCGACCCGCCGGTGGCGATCGCCAGGGCCGCCACGGTGGATTTCAGAAGGGTTTTGATCGACATGCGTTCCTCTTGAATGGTGTGTTGCGTGAATCCGTGTATAGCACCAGTCGCCGGACTGCGGCGCCACGGGCGCGTGCCAGCGGCGAGCATAGCCCGACTCGCCCTCGACACGCTCCGCCAGCATAGGTGCTATTTAATTGATAGCGATATGCCCTAGTAACTATTGTGCTGGAGGCCAATTGGGGTGCAAGTCCCGGTGGGGCTGGAATTGGCTTGCAGCCGGATGGGCGAGCGCCGCGTCCACTTCCAACCGCTGCGGCGGCTCGAACGCCGTCACCTCCGGCAACGGTCCCCGCCACAGCGCCACCTCCACCCGGGCGCTCTGCGCCGCGCAGCCCTGCGACAGGCGGGAACTGCCGACATCCGGCGTGACCAGGTTGGGGTTGCCATGCTTGTCCAGGCTGCCGGCCACCTGCGGGTCCAGCGGGTCGTACCAGGCGCCCGTGGCGATCTGTGCCACGCCGGGCCGCAGGCCGTCGCTCAGCACCGCGCCGGCCAGGAAGGCGCCGTGGGCGTTGAACACGCGCACCACGTCGCCCCC
>NZ_BAAJYR010000045.1:0-21477 GCF_057546605.1 Acidovorax sp. KPB24-03
GAAGGCATGTCGATGGAAACCCGGCGGCCGGTGTTGGTGTAAATTTGTAAAAATTGTAATGCTTGCGGAACGCAGGCCAGCACAATCGCTCACACGCCGCTGCAGTCCTTTTTGGAGTCGCCATGCATTCTCTTCGGCTTTCCCGACGGCGTTCCCTTGTGACCCGCGGCCCTGGCCCTGTCGCGGGATTCGCCGGCGCCAGCGAACCCCGCCGACCTCTCACCGCGCCCGTCGGCCTGCCGCACGCCAGCCCCTCGGTGCGCAAGTTCGCCCGCGAACTCGGCGTGCCGCTCGAAGAGCTCAAGGGTTCCGGCCCCAAGGGACGCATCACGCAGGATGACGTGCAGGCCTTCACCAAGCAGGTGATGAGCGGCGCCACCCAGACCAAGGCCCAGGCCGCCAAGGCCCCGGCCGGTGGTGGCGGCTCCGGTGCCGGGCTGGACCTGCTGCCCTGGCCGAAGGTGGACTTCGCCAAGTTCGGCACGGTCGAGCGCAAGGACCTGTCGCGCATCAAGAAGATCAGCGGCGCCAACCTCCACCGCAACTGGGTGATGATTCCCCACGTCACCAACAACGACGAGGCCGACATCACCGAGCTGGAAGCCTTCCGCGTCTCCACCAACAAGGAGAACGAGAAGTCCGGTGTGAAGGTGACCATGCTCGCCTTCGTCATCAAGGCCGTGGTGGCCGCGCTCAAGAAATTCCCCGAGTTCAACACCAGCCTGGACGGCGACACGCTCGTCTACAAGCAGTACTACCACGTCGGCTTCGCGGCGGACACGCCCAACGGCCTCGTGGTGCCGGTGCTGAAGGATGCCGACAAGAAGGGCATCCTCCAGATCAGCCAGGAAATGGGCGAACTGGCCAAGAAGGCCCGCGACGGCAAACTCGGCGCGGCCGACATGCAGGGTGGCTGCATGTCGATCAGCTCGCTGGGCGGCATCGGCGGCACGCACTTCACGCCCATCATCAACGCACCCGAAGTGGCCATCCTCGGCCTCTCCAAGGGTCAGATGAAGCCGGTGTGGGACGGCAAGGCCTTCGTGCCGCGCCTGGTGCTGCCGCTGTCGCTGTCGTACGACCACCGCGTGATCGACGGCGCCAGCGCCGCGCGCTTCAACGCCTACCTCGGCCAAGTGCTGGCGGACTACCGCCGCATCCTGCTGTAAAGGAGCATCCCCTATGGCAGTGATCGACATCAAGGTGCCCGACATCGGCGACTTCGCCGAAGTGGGCGTGATCGAGTTGCTGGTGAAGCCCGGCGACACCATCAAGGCCGAGCAGAGCCTCATCACCGTGGAATCCGACAAGGCATCGATGGAAATCCCGTCGAGCCATGCCGGCGTGGTGAAGGAGCTCAAGGTCAAGATCGGCGACAAGGTCGCGGAAGGCTCCGTGCTGCTCACGCTGGAGGCGTCCGACGCCGCCAGCGCGCCGGCCGCGGCGCCCGCACCTGCAGCGGCGCCTGCGGCAGCTTCCGAGCCAAAACAGGCTCCAGCACAATCAACACCAGGGCATGCTGCTACAAAAAGCGTAGCAACTGCTCCGGCGGCCAGCTACGGCGGCACGGTCGACCTGGATTGCGACGTGCTCGTGCTGGGCGGTGGCCCCGGCGGCTACAGCGCCGCGTTCCGTGCGGCCGACCTGGGCCTCAAGGTGATCGTGGTCGAGCGCTACGCCACCCTGGGCGGTGTCTGCCTCAACGTGGGCTGCATCCCGTCGAAGGCGCTGCTGCACGTGGCGGCGGTGATCGACGAGGTCAGCCACCTGAAGGCGGCGGGCATCGATTTCGGGGCGCCCAAGGTGGACATCGACACGCTGCGCGGCCACAAGGAAAAGGTCATCGGCAAGCTGACGGGCGGCCTCGCGGCCATGGCCAAGATGCGCAAGGTGACCACCGTGCGCGGCGTGGGCCAGTTCGTGGGTGCGAACCACCTCGAAGTGGAAGAGACCACGGGCGCCACGGGCCAGGAGAAGACGGGCAGCAAGAAGGTCATCGCCTTCAAGAACGCCGTCATCGCCGCCGGCTCGCAGGCCGTGCACCTGCCGTTCATGCCCAAGGACCCGCGCGTGGTGGACTCCACCGGCGCGCTGGAACTCAAGGCGGTTCCCAAGCGCATGCTCATCCTGGGCGGCGGCATCATCGGCCTGGAAATGGGCACCGTGTACAGCACGCTCGGCGCGCGCCTGGACGTGGTCGAGATGATGGACGGCCTGATGCAGGGCGCCGACCGCGACCTCGTCAAGATCTGGCAGAAGATGAACGCCAAGCGCTTCGACAACATCATGCTCAACACCAAGACGGTGGGCGCCGAAGCCACGCCCGAGGGCATCAAGGTGACCTTCGCCGCGGCGCAAGAGGGCGGCACCGCTCCGGAACCCCAGGTGTACGACCTGGTGCTGCAGGCCGTGGGCCGCACGCCCAACGGCAAGAAGATCGGCGCCGACAAGGCCGGCGTGGCCGTCACCGACCGCGGCTTCATCGACGTGGACATCCAGATGCGCACCAACGTGCCGCACATCTTCGCCATCGGCGACATCGTGGGCCAGCCCATGCTGGCGCACAAGGCCGTGCACGAGGCGCACGTGGCGGCGGAAGTCATCGCCGGCGAACTGCAGGGCAACAAGGAACTGGCCGCCGCCGCCTTCAACGCCCGCGTGATCCCGAGTGTGGCCTACACCGACCCCGAAGTGGCGTGGGTGGGCCTCACAGAAGACCAGGCCAAGGCGCAGGGCATCAAGGTCAAGAAGGGTCTGTTCCCCTGGACGGCTTCCGGCCGCGCCATCGCCAACGGCCGCGACGAAGGCGTGACCAAGCTGCTGTTCGACGATTCGCCCGAGGCCCATGGCCACGGCCGCATTCTGGGCGGCGGCATGGTCGGCACGCATGCGGGCGACATGATCGGCGAGATCGCCCTGGCGATCGAGATGGGCGCCGACGCGGTGGACATCGGCAAGACGATCCACCCGCACCCCACGCTGGGCGAGAGCATTGGCATGGCGGCGGAGATCGCGCACGGCTCCTGCACGGACGTGCGCCGCAAAAGAAGTGAGTCCGGCGCCACTGTGCGGCGCCCTCATCACGCAAGGCAGCTTCGGCTGCCTTTTTTCATGGGCCGGAAGGTCGCGATTGGATGGGGTGTGGGCGCCGAGGGGACGCCAGCGGCGGCCTATCATGGGTCGAAGTTCGGGACGGGCGCAACAATGCACTTGCCGCCACGCGCTGCGATGGACTCGAATCCACCACAGGAGACATTTCCCCATGCGATTGAAATTCTGCGCGCCGGCCGTTCTGCTGGCGCTGTCCAGTGCCGCCATGGCGGCTTGGCCCGAAAAGCCCATCACCCTGGTCGTGCCCTTTCCGCCCGGCCAGGCGACCGACATCTTCGCCCGGGCGCTGGCCGAGAAACTGGGCTCCCGCCTGGGGCAGCCGCTGGTGGTGGACAACAAGGCCGGCGCGGGCAGCAACATCGGCACCGAGCAGGTGGTGCGCGCCAAGGCGGACGGCTACACGCTGGTGATGGCCGGCAGCGCGATGGCGGTGAACCAGACGCTGTACCGCAAGGTCAACTTCGATCCCCGCAAGGACCTGCAGGGCATCAGCCTCGTCGCCAAGGTGCCGCTGGTGTTCCTGGCGCATCCCCAATCCGGCATCAAGTCCATGCAGGACCTGGTGGACAAGGCCCGGGCCGAGCCGGGCAAGCTGAGCTATGCCAGCGCGGGCATCGGCGGCACGCAGCACCTGAGCGGGGAGATGGTCAAGGCGCGTGCCAGGATCGAGATCGAACACATTCCCTACAAGGGCAGCGGGCCGGCGCAGGCCGATTTCATCGGCGGGCAGGTGCCCTTGATGGTGGATTCGGTGACGGCGGGCCTGGCCAACATCCAGGCGGGCAAGGCCGTTGCGCTGGGTGTCACCTCTGCCACGCGCTCCAGCCAGTTGCCGAACGTGCCGGCGATCGCCGAAACCGGCCTGCCGGAGTTCAAGGGCTTCGAAGCCGTGGGCTGGCTGGGCCTGATGGCACCCAAGGGCACGCCGCGTGCCATCGTGGACCGCTTGAACCACGAGGTGGTGGACATCCTCTCCAGCGCCGAGATGCAGAAGTTCATCCGCGACCGCGGCTCCGAGCCGTCGCCCAGCACGCCCGAGGCCATGGACCAGTTCGTCGCCCGCGAAATCGTGGAGTGGGGCAAGGCCGTGAAGCAATCCGGCGCGTCGGTGGACTGATCCGATGCGCTCGCGGGGCGGGCCGGGCAAGGGATGGCCAGGGTGAAAGCGTGAGCAGGCGGCCCTGCGCTTCGGAGTGGCGCCAGTTCGTTGGCGCACCGGCCCTCGAACGCGATGGGTGGGCAAGCGAGGGATGGCGGTTGCTATGGAATTGGTAGCTGGTGGGTTCGGATCGGCAAGCGGCGGAGGGCTTTTCGCCCTGGTTTCTTTGCCACAATCGCACCATGCAACCCTTGCTTGACGCCATCGCCACGATGGCCCTCCCCACGGACGCCCAGCGCATCTTCCACGGACGCGGCGGCCGGTTTCCCGGCTGCGAACATTGGGCGCTGGACGCCTACCCGCCGGTCTTCGTGCTCACCAGTTTTCTGCCCGTGGCCGATGAAGACCTCGCCACCATCGGCGCCGCATTGCAAGGCCGCTGGGCGCAGATCGCGCCGGGCGAGCCGCTGAACTGGGTGTTCCAGTGCCGCCACGAGCCACTGCGCGTGCAGGGCCGCGCAGAAACCCGGCTGATGGCAGGCGCCGTGCCGGACCCGCATGTGGTCACGGAGCAGGGGGCGCGCTTTCGCGTGCATGTGCTCAAGGGGCAGAACCACGGCCTGTTCCTGGACATGGCGGAAGGCCGGCGCTGGGTTCGGCAATGCGTCGCAGCGCACCAGGCCCGCGAGCCGCGTGGTGCCAAGGTGCTGAACCTGTTCGCCTACACCTGCGCGTTTTCGGTGGTGGCACTGCAGGCGGGCGCCCGGCAGGTGGTGAACGTGGACATGAGCCACGGCGCCATCGCCATCGGGCAGCAGAACCACCAGCTCAATGGACTGACCACGGGCGCAGGCTTTCTGGCCCATGACATCTTCAGTACCTGGGGCAAGATCACGCGCGGCGGCCCCTACGGCCTGGTGATCGTGGACCCGCCCAGCTACCAGAAGGGCAGCTTCGTCGCCACCAAGGACTACGCGCGGCTCATGCGGCGGCTGCCGGACCTGCTGGCGCCGGGCGGGCACGCGCTGCTGTGCCTGAATGCGCCGGAGCTGGGCCTGGATTTTCTGCAAGGGCAGATGCAGGCGCTGGCGCCGGACTTGGCGTTGGTGGAGCGGTTGGCCAACCCCGCAGTGTTCGCGGACGTGCATTCGGAGCGGGCCCTGAAGGTGCTGGTGTACAAAGCGCCGGATTGATGCCCGGTAGAGGGCCCATGCTTCTGCGCGGGTGGCCCGCAGCGCCCTTCGTGGGCGGGCCGCTTCAGCCGCCGCTCTGGATGTAGCGCGTGAGGCCCGCCGCCAACGCGGCGAAGGTGGCAGCGCAGCGCGGGCTCTCGCGCAGGTCCTCATGCATGGCGATCCAGGTGTCCAGCGCGGGCGAAAACACCGGCTGCAGCACGCGCACCAGCGACCTGTCCCGGGCCGCCAACCCGACCTGGCAAGCACCGATGCCGAAGCCTGCCCGGATCGCTGCCAGTTGCGCCAGATCGCTGTCTGCCCGAAACGCGAGCCCGGGGCGAGCGAACACCGGGAATTGCGCCTGCATCCTGCGCAGAAAAGGCGTCTCGTGGTCGAACCCGATCATCGCGTGGCCGGCCAGGTCGTCCATCGACTTCGGCACCCCGTGGGCCGCCAGGTAGCGCTTGTGCGCATACAGCCCCAGTTCCACAGCGCCGATGCGCCTGGCCACCAGGGCCTCCTGCGTGGGCTGGAACATGCGCACGGCAATGTCGGCCTCCCGGTGCAGGAGGTCGTCCGCCGCATTCGACAGCACCAGCTCGATGGTCAGTTGCGGGTGTGCGCTGCGCAGGGCCGACAGGATCGGGGGCAGCACCTCGACCCCGACGATCTCGCTGGCCGTGAGGCGCACCGTGCCGCGCACGCCGGATCCATGGCTGCTGGCCACGCGGCGCAGCGCCGCCGCGGTGGACGCCAGGCCGGCCGCATAGGGTTGCAGTTCCAACGCGGCTTCGGTGGGCTTGAACCCATCGAACGAGCGCGTGAACAGCTTCAATGCCAGGGCGTTTTCCAGGCTGTCGACATGGCGGCCGACGGTGGGCTGCGTCAAGCCCATCGCCCGGGCGGCCGCCGACAGCGAACCGGTTTCCAGCACCTGCAGGAAGGTCCGGTACCACTCCCAACTCGGTTCGGGATCGGCCATGGTATGCATTTATGAATAGTGGGGATGCGATTTTAGGCAATTTTCTTTGACCCACTCCGCTCGCAAACTGCAGGCTCGCACCGCTGAAGTACCGGCGGTCCACGATTCAGCAGGACATCACCATGCCCCCCATCGCACTCTTCGGCGCCGCAGGCGCCATTGGACAAAGCATCGCCGCTGCGCTTCGCGCCAAAGGCCAGCCCTATCGCGTCGTCGGCCGGACCCGATCCAGCCTGAGCCAGGCTTTCGGCGCCGATCCGCTGGCCAACATCGTGACCTGGAATCCCGACGACCCGGCTTCGGTGCAAGCGGCCGCGTCGGGCGTGGAGACGCTGGTCTACATGGTGGGTGTGAACTACTGGCAGTTCGGGCTGCACCCGGACGTGATGCGCAAGACGCTGGCGGGCGCCATCGCGGCCGGCGTCCGGAACATCGTTCTCATCGGCACGGTGTATCCGTACGGCCGCCCGCGGACACAGCCGGTGCGCGAAGACCACCCCCGGGCGCCGCACACGTTCAAGGGCCGAATGCGCAAGGCACAGGAAGACCTGGTGATGCAAGCCCATGCCGATGGCCGTATCCGCGCCACGGTGCTGCGCCTGCCGGATTTCTATGGCCCCGGCGTGCAGGCCAGCCTGCTGCATGGGGCTGCGCAGGCCGCCGTGCAGGGCGGCACAGCCGACATGGTGGGCCCCATCGACCGCCCGCATGAGTTCGTCTACGTGCCGGATGTGGGCCCGGTGGTCGTCCAGCTGGCGAACACTCCTGCGGCATTCGGCAAGATCTGGAATCTTGGCGGGGCCGGCGTGACGACGCAGCGTGAACTGGTGTCCGAAATGGAGCGCCAGACCGGCAGGGCGCTCAAGCGCAGGGTGGTGAGCAAGACCATGCTGCGCCTGATTGGCCTGTTCAACCCGTTCATGCGCGAGATGGTGGAGATGCACTACCTGCTCACCAACCCGGTGCTCATGGACGACTCGGCCCTGCAGGAACTGCTGGGACCGATCCACAAGACGCCTTATGCGCAAGGCATCCGGCAAACGCTGGCGGCTGCGGCAGGGCGCGGGGGTTGAAGCCTGCCTCTTTCATGCAGGGCATCCAAGCGGTTCAGAAGATGGCCTAGCCCTTGGCGTACAGCACATCCGAACGCAGCACGTACTTGGTGCCGTCCACCAGCGTGCCGCCTTCGTGCCAGGTGTCGTGGATGAACAAGATGGCCGTACCTTGCCTGGGTTGTACCTGGAAGGTCTTGAAGTCGGTGGGGCCTCCCTCGAAGCCTTCGTTCAGGTACACGAGGAACGTGAGAGCGCTGGTCAGGCCGCCTTCATGCCATGGGCCGTCCTTGTGCATCTTGAACCGCTGGCCGGGCGTGTATCGGTAGAAGCGAAGGTCCTTGGGCAGGCCCGCCGCATGGGCACCCTCGATCTCCGGCAGATCCACCTGCGACAGCCTGTGCCACAGCAGCGCCACCCAGTCCGGGCGTTCCACCATCGTGCGCTGGTTGTTTCGCACCTGGGGCAGGGGACGGGGTCCACCGTGGGTGCGCACCTCCGCCGCGATGAAACCCGTGTCCTCAGCCAGCTGGATGAGTTGACCGCATTCGGCGGGCGTCAAAAACTGGGGGATGGTGAAAACGCGAGGACTCAGTGTCACCCGATGCATGGTTCGATCTCCGCCAAAAAAAACGTCTGAAGCGCAGCCGAAGACCAGCGCGCAGGCTGCGTGCTTCGATGGTCTCACAGTGCGTGGAGATGCCGGCTTTGGGCTACTGCACGTGCCCATCCGCACTGGCGGCGATGCTGGCTTGCAGCTCGTCAAGGGCTGCGCTGAGCCGCTGCAGCGTCTGGGGGTTGTCCTCGGCCTGCGCCTGGTCCATGCCCGCTTCGACGACGGCTTGCGCGCGCTCCGCGAGGTCGCGCCACGCACCCGGCTCCAGCACAGCATGGGCCGCCTGAAGCCAATCGCAAGGGGGCGAATAGGCTGCCGACAGCTTGCGCACGGCGTTGAGCGCAAACGGCGGGCAAAGGATGGCCTGCACCGCCACCGAGCGCGCGGTGTGCTGTGGCGTATGGCCGCGCCGCCCCTGCCGCAGGGCCAGCAGCGCGATCCAGAACGCAAACCCGTAGATCAGCGCGAGGCAGCCCAGTTGCGCGGCTTCGCTCGGCCAGAGGAACAGCGCCGCAGGCAGCAGCATGAACAAGGTGGCCCCGAGGCCATACAGCGGCCACGCGAAGCCGGCGAAACCCTTGGCGTGCTGGCGCAGGCCCTCGATCGCCAGCGTATCGCCCGGCAGGTGGACACGCTCCGCGTCCCACCGCAAGGTGTAGACGGGCTGGTGCGGCAGCAGCAAGGCAGGCCAGGCCAGGTAGGCCCAGCGGACCTCGAAACCCTGCGTCGCCAGCAGCCCGTGCCAAACCCGCCGGCCCCGGCGCAGCAAGCCGGCATCTGCGGCCAGCGGCATGCAGGCGTCATAGGCGTAGAAGGCGCAGATGGCGAGCATCACCTGCGCTTCGGGGCCCAGCAGCGTGAACACGGGGTGTCAGAGGTTGGCGGCGAGGGGGCCGTAGCGGGCGCGGTGCTCAGGCTTCCTTCTTGCCGCGGCCGAACAATTTGCCGATGGCACCGAAGACAGCGGCCACGCCGACGAGCAGGAACTTCCAGAACGCGGCGATGAAACCGCCGATGACCGTCCACAGACCCTTCTTGGACGCCACGGCCGCTGCGCCGCCCAGCACCAGCGCACCCAGGCCGATCTTGGCGAGCTTGTCGCCGTTCTTGAATTCGGCGTAGGTCTGGCCGCTGTTGTAGTTGAAGCCCGTGAGCACCTGCTTGAACTGCTCGGTGTCCTTCGCGAGGTTTTCGGGATGGACACGAGGATGGCGCTCATCACGCCGGTGCGGCCCAGGATGCGCGAGGTGTAGTTGATCGCCTGGTGGCCGCTTTCATCGCGCAGGCGCAGGCCCCATTCCAGGCGCTTGCTCTGCGCGTCGTAATGCGGCTCGACCTGCCAGCCCTCGGTGTACAGGGCCTCCATCCCCAGCTTCTTGCGCTGCTGGTTGCCCTCTGCATCCGCGGCCTTGATGGACGACAGCAGTTCGGGGGCGTTGATCTTCTCGTCGTCCTTGATGTAGCCGGTGTCGTCGAACGAGAACACCGCGAACCAGTCCAGCGAACGCGGGGCGATCAGGTAGTGGTTCGGCGTGGGCGGATTGCCATACAGCTGCAGCAGTTTGGCCGTGTCCTTGTCGTCCAAAAAGGCGTATCCCTTCGGGATCTTGATGGCGGCGTTGCTGCCGATTTCGCCCTGGCCCTGGTCGATCCAGTGCAGGGCCTTGACTTGCTCCGCGAGTTTTTCCTGGCGCTGTTGCGATTCCGGCGCCTGGGCCCAAAGGGCCATGGACATGCTGATGCCCAAGATGGCCGTAGCCAACGACTTGATCATTTCTTACCCTGTTATGAATTGGTTTTTGGTGTGTGCGCACAGGCCTTCCGCCCAGCCCCAGGCTGGAGCGGACACCTCTGCCGCCCGGCGCCAGGGCAAATGTACCCGGTGCGCCGCACCACAAAACCGCTCGGCCTAGGGTAGGAAGATGCCCATGAGCCGTTCGACATTCAAGGGTTTCGTCAGGGCATGACTGAAATCCGGACCGCCCTGGTGCTGCGCCACTTCAGCAACGCTGCCCGACAGGGCGATCAGCACGGGCGCCTTGCCGCCGAGCTTCGCCCGGATCTCACGGGCGACCTGGATGCCGCTCATTCGGGGAAGCATGAGGTCAAGAATGACTACATCGAAATGTCCACTGAGCGCCTGCTCAAGCCCGGACAGGCCGTCGTAAGCTGCCTGCACAGACAAATCGGGATTTCGGATCATCAGCAGTTCGCAGAGCATGTCTGCGGAGTCGCGGTGATCATCGACAACCAGGATGCGTTTGGGCTTCATATTTTCCTGGTAACGGCACACGTTACTTTTCTTCAAGGCCAATCGGAGTATCGCCATGCGCCTTGCGCAGTTCATTCGCCAAGCTCGGGAAGAGATCCTTGCCGAGTCGTTTGCCTATGCAACCCAGATTCCCGCGCTGCAGGGCTCCGCCGCCAGCGTTTTGCGCAACCATCTGCCACTGGTGCTGAACACCATAGCACTGGATCTGGAGCAGCCGCAAAGCCGGGAGCAGTCCATCGACAAATCCCTGGGGCACGCGGCGCCTCCCGCCGAAGAATCGGCTGCGCAGTCCCACGGCACGCTGCGCGCCCGCATTGGGCTGGACATCGAGCAACTGGTGGCCGAATACCGCGTGATCCGCTCCTGCGTGCTGCGGCTGTGGACGGAGGCATGCGAGCCCAATGAGTTCGTCATCCAAGACACGGTGCGTTTCAACGAGGCCATCGACCAGGCGGTCGCAGAATCAGTGGCTTTCCATGCCGCAGAAATTGCGAAATGGCGGCATATTTTTCTGGGGGTGCTGGGCCATGACCTGCGCGGCCCGCTGAACGCCATGATGCTGACCGCAGAGTTGCTGGAGCGGGTCGAGAGCAAGAGCAATGGGCAGGCGATGTACCTGGTCGGCGCGCTGCTGCGCAATGGCCGCCGCCTGAATGCGCTGCTCGACTCGCTGCTCGAATACAACAAGGCCACGCTGGGCGTCGGCATGCAGTTGAATCGCGAGGCGGTCGATCTGGGCGCGGAATGCCAGGAAGAGTTCGAGATGCTGCAGCAGGCCTTTCCCAAACGGCAGATCCAGCTGCAGATCACGGGCGATACGCGCGGCGCCTTCGACAGGTCGCGCGTGCGGCAGGCCGTCTCTAACCTGGTGTCGAACGCAGCGCAGCACAGCCCGGAGGGCAGCGCGGTGGCCGTGATCGTCGTAGGCCAGGAGACGGCGGTGGAGATCACCACGGAGAACGTTGCCGATCCGATTCCACAGGACGTGCTGAACACCTTGTTCGATCCCTTGCGGCGCAACGCCAGCGAGGCCGGTGCCTCGTCCGGACACTTGGGCCTGGGCCTGTTCATCGTGCGGGAGATCGCCAGGGCCCACCAGGGCGAGGTAACGGCCACGACGGCGGATGGCGTGATCCGGTTCAGGATGGTGCTGCCCAAATCCCCAAGGACGGCTTGAGGGGCAGGCGCTGTCGGCGAGCCCGGCCGCAAGGGCTCGACGCACCGTTCAGCGGTGACGGCTTGCCGAATTCGCCAATCCGGGCCGGCGCGAGCAGCCTCTGTCAAACATAGCGCTGCTCCAGGGCGTCCCAAGCGGGCTTGCCCACCAGGCGCTGGCGCTCTGCAAAAGAGGCCACCAAGGCCGGGTCTTCGCCGAGGCGCTTCGTCTCGCGCAGCACGGTGAGCGCTTTCTGCATGCCGGCCACCGCGCCCTGCAGCGCTGCATTGGCATACAGCACGATCCCGTAGCCCAACTGGCCCAGTTCCTCTGCCCCGACGATGGGCGTGCGCCCGCCGATCACCATGTTCATGAGCTGCGGCGTGGCCAGGCGTCCGGGCAGCGCGCGAATGTCCTCGGCTTTGGTGACGGCCTCGATGAACAGAAGATCGGCCCCGGCTTGCGCGAAGCGTTCGGCACGCTCGATGGCCGCCTCCAGGCCCAGCGTCGCGGCCGCGTCGGTGCGCGCCATGATGAGCAGGTCGGGATCGGTGCGCGCATCCACCGCCGCCTTGATTTTGCCGACCGCCTCTTCGCAGGCGATCACCTCCTTGCCGGCAAAGTGCCCGCAGCGCTTGGGCGCGACCTGGTCTTCGAGCTGGATGCAGTCGGCGCCAGCACGTTCCAGCACGCGCACGGTGTGCCGGACGTTGAGCGCGTTGCCAAAGCCCGTGTCGGCATCGACGATCAGGGGCAGGGCGACCGCGTCGCGGATGCGCGCCGTGTGGTCGGCGATCTCGTGCAGGCCCATGAAGCCCTGGTCCGGCAGGCCGAACCACATGTTGGTCACACCGGCACCGGTGACGTAGAGCGCTTCGAAGCCCAGGTCTTCGACGACCCGGGCCGACAGCGCATTGAACGCGCCCGGCACCAGCACGCCGCGGCGGGCCTCCACCAGTGCGCGCAGGTGTTTGCGTGGGGTGTGGGCCATGGCGTCAGATCACGTAGAGGTCGATGTATTTGTGCACTGGCAGGGCCTCCAGCGTCTGCGCATCGAGCGAGGCCGCCAGGATCGCGTCCTGCTGCTTCGGGGGGAAGCTGCGCGCGAGGTTGCGGCGGAACTTGGCCTCCAGCAGTGGAATGCCTTCGGCGCGCCGGCGCCGGTGGCCGATGGGGTATTCGACCGCCACTTCGGGCAGGGCGCTGCCGTCGTTGAACACCACCGTCAGCGCATTGGCGATGCTGCGCTTTTCCGGGTCGTGGTAGTCGGCGGTGTAGCGGGGGTCTTCCACGCAATGAATCCTGGCGCGCAGCGCGTCGATGCGCGGATCGGCCGCCACGCCGGCTTCGTAGTCGGCTGCGGTGAGCCGGCCGAAAATCAGCGGCACCGCCACCATGTACTGGATGCAGTGGTCGCGGTCCGCCTCGTTGTTCAGCGGGCCCTGCTTGTCGATGATGCGGATGCAGGCCGCGTGCGTGCGGATGGTGATGCGCTGCACGTCGTCCACGGTCTTGCCTGCGTCCCGCAATTGCTGGTGCAAAGCCATGGCGGCTTCGACCGCGGTCTGGCTGTGGAACTCGGCCGGAAAGCTGATCTTGAACAGCACGTTCTCCGCCACATAACTGCCGTAGGGGCGCTGGAAGCGGAACGGCTGGCCCTTGAAGCACACGTCGTAGAAGCCCCAGGTTTTCGCGGTCAGTGCCGAGGGGCAGCCCATCTCCCCGGTCTGCGCGATCAGCGCCAGGCGCACGGCACGGCTGGTGGCGTCACCCGCCGCCCAGCTCTTTCGGCTGCCTGCGTTGGGTGCGTGGCGGTAGGTGCGCAGGCTTTGTCCATCGACCCAGGCCAGCGACACGGCGGCCAGCGTCTCGTCGCGCGACAGGCCCAGCAGCTTCGAGACCACGGCGGTCGATGCCACCTTGACCAGCACCACATGGTCGAGCCCGACCTGGTTGAAGGCGTTTTCCAGCGCGATCACGCCCTGGATCTCGTGGGCCTTGACGATGGCGGTGAGCACGTCGCGCATCACCAGCGGTGGCTTGCCCGCCGCCACGGCGTTGCGGCTGAGCCAGTCGGCCACGGCCAGGATGCCGCCCAGGTTGTCCGACGGATGGCCCCATTCGGCGGCCAGCCAGGTGTCGTTGAAGTCGAGCCAGCGGATCAAAGCACCGATGTTGAACGCGGCCTGCACCGGGTCGAGCTGAAACGGGGTGCCCGGTACCTTGGCGCCGTGGGGTACGGACGTGCCCTTGACGATGGGACCGATGAGCTTGCGCGCCGCGGGGTACTCCAGCGCCTCCAGCCCGCAGCCCAGGGTGTCGATGAGGATGTGGCGGGCGGTGGTGAGCGCGAGGTCCGAGGTCACCTCGTAGCGGAGCGCGTAGTCGACGATATCGACGATGACCTGGTCGTATTCGGGGCGGATGTTGCTGATGGGCGCGGACATGGGGGCTGGGGTGTCGGGTAGTGGTGAAAAGAAAGGCACTTCCGTACTTGACTAAAGTTGGTACCCAACCTTAAAAGTTGGTGGCTTCTACGGATATAGGCGATGCTGCGGATCGAGCCAGACTACGTAAAAGACTTCATCTATGAGAATCCCGTGAACTCTGCCGTGCTCGTTGCTGCTCAATTGAAACTGCCAAGGCTCGCATGCGCAGAGTTGGGGAGTCAAATGTTGATAGCCACTAGGTTCTGATGTATTCGCCCAGTCGTGCGTGTGAGCACGCAACGACTTGTCTCTGCTGGATCTGAATTCGCTGAGCTTCAACTCTGAAATCGACTTCAGACGCTCTAGCAAGCACTCAAGATAGGTGCTAGTGTCCGAAGCATGGGTGTGGCCAAACTTGTCGTCCGTAGACAAGTGCCGAAAAGAGAACCTCAGCAAGTCATCAGGCAACGCTTGCTTCTTGTGCGTTCTCTGCTCCCCTGGAATCGGATTCTTTTTAATCTTGCTCATCAGCTATCGGCTTCCTCGCTGAAGAACTTTGTCATCGACTTTCGGGAGATGACCTCTGTAGACTCATCGTCGGGGTCTAAGCCTCTGCGCGCTTTGATCCACGGCGGTTCCTTATGAGTGCGATATTCCAGTTGCCACCCAGTGTCGCCACCGTAGGTTTCCAGCACCTCATTTATGTGTTTGGCCAGAGATTTGCCGAGCTTTGGCTTGGCAACCTCTTCAACTATGGGGTTCCACCTGTAGCTTTTGAAACGGTGGTAGACATCGGGGCAAACAGGGCCGTGTACCCAGGCTTGGAACTCTCCATCAAAGGCTGGCTCGTCGTACAGGCCAAGGTGCCACCCCTGAACATAGTAGAGAAGCTTCTGGAGTTTGAGGTTGGTCACCGGATCACCCGCTTCTTGAAAGAGGGTGATGATGTAGTTCGCAACGTCCAATGCGGTGGCGGCCATGTCAGATTTCTTCCCTGTTCCTGGCAAAAATGCGATTTTACCAACAATTTTAGCTTGTCTAAGCTTGGAATTGGCGACCAAACGTATCCACCGAAGATGAGAAAACCAACTCAAGATGTTGGAATGAAAACTGTGTTTTTCCATTTGGATATGCAACTGCGTTGGGTGAGGTTAACGGGCGGCACTAAATACCATTACCAGGAAGATTAATACCACCAGCCAAAATATATCGATTGACGCATAATGGGGTATAATGCGTCAAATCAATCGATAGGTGCGCAAATGAGGCTGTCAAACCTGACAAATCCCCTGTTTAGTTCAGAAGAGTTGGCTGTCCAGTACCTTGAATCCGTGCGCTGGAGGAAATTTAGGTGGTGCCCTAAATGTGGAGAGTCTGAGCGCACAAGCCCGACCAAAAGCAAGAATCACCGGCCAGGGCTTTACTACTGCAATAGCTGTCGCAGGCTATTTACAGTGACCGTAGGAACTCTGTTTCATGGCTCTAAGGTTCCACTCAACAAATGGCTCTTGGTGATTCATTTAATGTCAGCTTCCAAAAAGGGAATCTCCGCTTTGCAGGTGGAGCGCATGATCGATGTGTCTTACAACACGGCGTGGTTCATGTGTCACCGTATTAGGGAAGCCATGCTTCCCTCGGTCAAAGAGAGGTCCAAGAAACTCGGCGGCAAAGGTCGGGTAGTTGAGGTCGATGAGACCTACTGGGGCAACAACGGAAAATTGCCGCCAGGAGCTCGTGGCTGGAATCACAAGATGAAAATCGTTTCAATGGTGGATCGCGAAGGCGACAAGCGTTCGTTCCACCTTCCGGCCTTGAGTGCCAAGATAGTCAGGCCTTTGCTGCGTGAACACATAGATCAAAAGTCACGGGTTATGACGGACGAGGCTGGCATCTATCACAAGATCCATCTGGACTTCTTTTCACATGAGAGCGTCAACCATAGGGCGCGCGAATACGCACGGGGCGACGTAACCACCAACACGGTAGAAGGCAGCTTTTCAATAGTAAAGCGAAGCCTGTGCGGCACATTCCATCAGGTCAGTGAGAAGCATCTGCATCGCTATCTGGCCGAACTAGATTTCAAGTGGAACACCCGAAAACTTAGCGACAGCCAGCGGATGAAGAAAGCTCTCAGAGGAATCGAAGACAGATCCCTCTCCCGTAGTGCGCTCAAACATCAGTTGAGCGCCTGAGAGTCATCTTCCTCGACGGCCTTCTTGGCAGAGCTCTTGAGCCGGGTTGTCAGACGATCTAAAAGGTTGACCACGAACTGTCTGTCTGCTGTGGTTAGGCTCTTCAACATTTGAGCGATGCGATCCGCCTGCTCGGTCGGACGACGACTACCCTCGACCAAGAAGGTCTCTACCCCGCACTCAAAAAGGTCCGCCATCTCAAACAGCTTGAAGATGCTGGCGGCGTTGATGCCGCGCTCAATGCGCGAAAAAGCCTCGGTGCCGATCCCTAGCTGCTGCGCCACTTCCTCCTGCGTGTACCCAGCAGCCTTGCGCTTTTTGGCGATCGTTCGCCCTAGGCGCCGATTTATGAGTTCTTCTTTAGACACGACAGTTCTCCGCGTTGGTGGTCAACGCAGATAGTTGGGCATCTGATTGCGTTGCGTAACACATCAGATGGCCTTGTGGCAACTTTTTAGGCCGGCAAATTCGATGTTTTGAGTTGTGCTTAGGTCTTTTGAGTTGTGCTATGCTGCGACTTTAGAGAGGAGAGCTGTCTCGATGCCAGTGACCAAAGCCGCAAAGACCTTGCGGAAGCCCATCCAGAAGCGTTTCCAGCGAGCCAGGGCTGATGCCTCAATAGAGGCAATCCAGAGCAAGCTAGAGAAAGCCTTCGGCCTGCCGTCGGGCAGCGTGAGGTTGGTGTACCCCGGAGGGCGCAGGATGCCTCCGGACCTCACGGTTGGGGACCTACGTTCTAGGTGGAGTAGGTAGGTCAGAAGGCTCGCAGTCCCTCACCGGAGGGGGGCATCTCAGGTTGCGCTTAGCTAGGACAGTCAACGTAACAATCGCATGGGGAAGAAAAAATGTTGAAAGGAATTGTGATTCTTTTATCGTGCGCTGCATTTTGGGCAGCATGGAAAGCCTTTGAGTGGTTTGAATGGTCGCGGAGCGCAGCTTTCCATTCTTCAAGATGGATTTATTACAAGAAAAAGTTTGGTTTCAGCTTTGCGATTTTTATACTAGTCCTGGTAATAGGACGAACATTAGTTGGGTGGAGATAATCCAAAGGCAGAAGGGATAACTTCCTCCGCCAATCAGGGCAACCTATTTGGTTGGGTACCAACTTTAGTCAAGTACGGAAGTGCCAAAAGAAAAGGAGGGATGCGCCAATGCGGCTTCAGGTGCGGTCCGCCAGCGCGACGAAGGCCTGGTCTTCGGGCCCCGTGTAGTTCGCGCTGGGCCGGATGATCTTGTTGTCGATGCGCTGCTCGATCACGTGCGCGGCCCAGCCGCTGGTGCGGGCGATGACGAACAGGGGCGTGAACATGGCCGTGGGCACGCCCATCATGTGGTAGCTCACGGCGCTGAACCAATCCAGGTTGGGAAACATGTTCTTGGCCTCGCGCATCACGGCCTCCAGCCGTTCGGCGATGTCGAACATGCGGGTCGATCCCGCCTCCTGGGACAGGGTTTTGGCCACGCCCTTGATGACCGCGTTGCGCGGATCGCTCACGGTATAGACCGGGTGCCCAAAACCGATCACCACCTCCTTGGCCTCGACGCGGCGGCGGATGTCGGCCTCGGCTTCGTCGGGGTTGTCGTAGCGCTTCTGGATCTCGAAGGCCACCTCGTTGGCGCCGCCGTGCTTGGGACCGCGCAGCGCGCCGATGGCGCCCGAGATCGACGAATACAGGTCGCTGCCGGTGCCGGCGATGACGCGCGCAGTGAAGGTGGAGGCATTGAACTCGTGCTCGGCATACAGGTTGAGCGAGGTGTGCATGGCGCGCTCCCAGCTCGCCGGCGGCTTGCGGCCATGCAGCAGGTGCAGGAAGTGCGCGCCGATGGAGTCGTCATCGGTTTCGACGTCGATGCGCCGGCCCTGGGTGGACCAGTGGTACCAGTACAGCAGCATCGAGCCGAGCGATGCCAGCAGCCGGTCGGCGATGTCGCGCGCGCCGGGCGTGGGGTGCTCGTCCTTTTCGGGCAGGGTGCAGCCCAGCGCCGACACGCCGGTACGCATCACGTCCATCGGGTGGGCATGCGCGGGGATCTGCTCCAGCGCCGACTTGACGCTGGCCGGCACCCCGCGCATCGCGCGGAGCCGGGCCTTGTAGGCGCGCAGCTCCGCGGTGGTCGGCAGCTTGCCGTGCACCAGCAGGTGGGCGATTTCCTCGAACTCGCAGACCTCGGCGATGTCGAGGATGTCGTAGCCGCGGTAGTGCAGGTCGTTGCCGGTGCGCCCGACGGAGCAAAGCGCCGTGTTGCCGGCCGTGACGCCGGACAGCGCCACGGATTTCTTGACGCGGGCGCCCGGGGGCGCGGTGGGGGTCGCGAGGGTCATGCGATTTCCTTTGCAAAGGGGAGGGGGGCGGTGGGCAGGGCGGCATCGGAGCGGGGGATGGTTGCGGGGCGCCCGGCGGCGTCCACCGCCACCATTTCGAACACCCCCCGAAGCACCTCCTCCTGCGGACCGCCCAGGGCCTGCGCCAGGCCGGTCACGCAGACGGTCATCGAGCTGCGGCCGACCCGGCTCACGCGGGCTTGCAGCGTGAGCACGTGCCCCACCGGGACGGACGACACGAAGTCGATGCCGGTCACGCTGGCCATCACCACATCCCGCTGAGCCACGCTGCGTCCCACCAGGAACGCCGCTTTGGCCATGGATTGCAGGGCATGGCCTGCGAACAGCGTGCCGTGGTGGTTCGCCTGGCAGGGAAAGACGATGTCCTGGAACGCGAGGATGGGGCCGCTGGGGGTTGTCATGCTTCGCAATCTACGCACAATGAGCGCATTGATAAAGCACTGAAAGAGCGAAGCTTTGCGAATGAAAAACAGCCAGTTTGCAAATTCTGCGAATTTTTTTTTCTGGGTGGTGGGCGACGGGATGAAGAAAACCTTCATGGGGGTGCGCCTGCGCAAGCTGCGCGCCGAGCGCGGCCTGTCCCAGATCGCCATGGCGCAGGCGCTGGGCCTGTCGCCCAGCTACCTGAACCAGCTGGAACAGAACCAACGGCCGCTCACCGTGGCCGTGTTGCTCAAGGTCAGCCGCACGCTCGGGGTGGACGTGCAGCAGTTCTCCGAAGACGAAGAGGCGCGCATGGTGGCGGGCCTTCAGGAGGCGCTGGCGGACAACCCCGGGGGCGAGTCGGTCGCGCTGCCGGAGCTGCGGGAGATCGCCTCGCAGATGCCGGCCGTGGGCCGTGCGTTGCTGGCGCTCCACCGGCGCCACCTCGAAGCCACGCAGCGGCTGGAGGCACTCGCCGTGCGCCTGGGTGATGGCCGGGGGGAAGAAGGGGGGCCGGACAACGGCCATGCCCCCCTTGCACCCGTGCAGCCCATGGCCTTCGAGCGCGTGCGTGACTTCTTCCTCTCGCACCAGAACTACCTGGACTCCATCGACCGCGCCGCCGAGCAGCTGGCCGCCGAGGCGCAGGCCGAGGGCGG
Organism: Acidovorax sp. KPB24-03; assembly: GCF_057546605.1. Taxonomy (NCBI): domain Bacteria; kingdom Pseudomonadati; phylum Pseudomonadota; class Betaproteobacteria; order Burkholderiales; family Comamonadaceae; genus Acidovorax; species Acidovorax sp. KPB24-03. Next base: position 19,511 of record NZ_BAAJYR010000045.1, read on the forward strand.
TCTGCTGTCCGACTGGCTGGCGCGGCGCCTGCAACAGCAGCACGGCGTGCGCACCGTGCCCTCGCAGGACGACATGGGCACGCACCTGCGCAGCTACGACCCAGGCAGCAGGGTGCTGCGGCTGTCCCCGTCGCTCGACCCCGGCCAGCTCGCGTTCCAGCTGGGCACGCAGTGGGCGCTGCTGGCGCATTCAACGCTGCTCGATGCGCTGGTGGACCTGCCGGAATTCCGGCACGACCCGCAGGCGCGCGCACTCGGGCGCATCGGCCTGGCCAACTACTTCGCTGGTGCCTTGCTGCTGCCCTACGCCGTGTTTCTGCAGGCCGCCGAAACCACGCGCTACGACATCGACCGGCTGGCGCGGCGCTTCGGGGTGGGCTTCGAAACCATCTGCCACCGGCTCAGCACGCTGCAGCGGCCCGGTGCGCCGGGCGTGCCGTTCTTCTTCATCCGCGTGGACCGGGCCGGCAACATCTCCAAGCGCCAGTCCGCCACCCATTTCCATTTCTCGAAGACGGGTGGCACCTGTCCGCTGTGGAACGTGTACGAGGCGTTTTCGCAGCCCGGCAAGATCCTGCCGCAACTGGCGCGCATGCCGGACGGGCGCAGCTACCTCTGGATCGCCCGGACGGTCTCCACGGGCCAAGGCGGCTTCGGCGCGCCGAGCAAGACCTTTGCTGTGGCCCTGGGCTGCGACATCCGCCATGCGCCCCGGCTGGTCTATTCGCGTGGCATGGACCTGGACGATCCTGAGATCGCCACGCCCATCGGAATGGGCTGCAAGGTGTGCGAACGCATCGGCTGTCCGCAACGGGCCTTTCCATTCCTGGGCCGGCCGCTGGATGTGAGCGAGAACGAAAGCCGCTTCACCCCGTACCCGGCGGGGGACACGGCGGGCCGTGGGTAGCCGCGCACCGTGGCACGGGCCGATCAACGCATCGGCGAACATGGTGCATGCAGTTCGAAGTGAATCTCATTTACTGCATCTCCTATACTGCGGCCTTCGCTTGCCTTTTGCGCCATCGATCCTGCGTTCGCGGGGTCTGGCCATGTCGATGGGCATGGCCCATTCCCTGGTTCAGATGTCCGTGTTCGCGCGCTATTACCGAGAGTTGCTGAGGTTCCTGCAAGGGTCCGTCCAGGACCGCGAGATGGCGGCCGACCTGGCGCAGGAAAGCTATGCGCGGGTGCTGGCCGTGCAGCAGTCGGGCGAGACCATCGCCGAACCCCGGGCGTTTCTGTACCGCACGGCGCGCAACCTCGTCATCGACCAGCATCGCCGCGACGCGGTGCGCGGCCAGCATGCCCCGCTGGAGGGCGACGATGGCTTCGAGCAGGCCGCTCAGGCCCTGGCCGGCCCACGGGCCTGCGAGCCCGAGGTGGCGGCCATGTCATCCCAGACCGTGAACGCTTTGCTGGCTGCCATCGGCGAACTGCCGCTGCGCTGCCGCGAGGCGTTCATCCTGCACAAGTTCGATGGCCTTGCCCAGGCGGACATCGCGCGCCGCATGGGCATCTCGGTGACCATGGTGGAGCGCCACATCCAGCGGGGCATGCAGGCCTGCCGCGATTGCCAGGACCGGCTGGGCGGCTCCCCCCGCGCACCGGCACAGCCCACGCTACCGGAAGGCCCGCGATGACGCGCTGCCCATTCCTGGATCCGCAAGGTTGGGATGGCGCCGCGCCGTGCGTCTACTGCCAGGTACCCTTTTGAAATGTCCATGACCGATCCCCACCGCGCGGCCCCCTCGTCCAGTGACCTCGATACCGAGGCGCTGGCATGGTTCGCGCGCCTGGACCGTGAACGGGGTGTAGAGCAAAACGCCGAATTCCAGGCCTGGCTGGCCGGGCACCCGGGCCGGCAGGCGGCATTCGCCCGCTGGCAGGCCGACTGGCAGCGGCTGGACCAGTTGCCTGCGGCCGGCGTGGCGCAATTGCGGCGGCAACTGGCGGCCGAGCAGGCGCAT
>NZ_BAAJYR010000046.1:0-21270 GCF_057546605.1 Acidovorax sp. KPB24-03
AACAGCCGCGCCAGCAGCCGCGCTGGCAGGCTGGCCTGCAGCGCGCGGCCCCAGCCGGCCTCGTTGCGCACGCCCAGCTCCAGCAGGGCGGCCAGGTCGGGGCTGGACCATTCACCCTGGCGGTAGCTCTCCGCCAAGCCCAGGTCGCCGCCCACGGCCAGGCGCCACAGCGGGCGCCAGCGGTGCAGCACGAGGGTGCCGTGGGGCCCGGGCTCGGTGCCTCGGCCCTCGGCGCGTTCACCGCCGGGCAGTTCCACGGTCAGGGTGCCGCAGCGCACGTTGGTCAGCAGGCGGCGCAGCACGCGCTGCAAGGGCCGCGACCGCCAGGTGGCCCGGCGGGGCATCGACGCGACCGCATGCGTGCCGTCCGTCGGAAGTCCGGTGGAGGGGGTGGGGAGGGTCATAGGTCTTTGGTTTTGATGATGGTCACGGGCAGGGCTGGCGCGGGCGGCTTGGTGTGCAGCGGCACCCTTTTGATCCAGAGCTTCAGTGCTTCCCAGTGGATGGCGCCCATCACTTTCAGCGTGAGCAGCGGGTGGGTGAGGAAGGTGCGGGCGAGGGCGCGGTCGTCGAGCGGCCGGCGGCGCGCATGGAAGCGCGCGACCAGCACGGGTCCGTTCGCATCGCTGGCCGTGATGCCCACGCCCAGGTGGTCGCGCTGCGCCGCGGGCAGGGAGATGTCGAAGGCATAGCGCATCGACAGCCCCAGAAAGGGCGACACATGGAATTCCTTGTCGCACGACTGCCGGATGCGGGTGGCGTGCTGCTCGGCTTCGGGGACGGCAATCAGGTAGCTGTGGCGCTCGCCGAAGGTGTTGTTCACCTCGTAGAGCAGGGCCTGGAGCGCGCCGTCGGGCCGGTGGCAGAAGTACACGGTCAGCGGGTTGAAAGCGTAGCCCAGGATGCGCGGCATGGTCAGCAGCTGGATGCGGCCGCCGGGCGCCAGCCCCGCCCGGGCCAGTTGCTGCTCCACATGCTGGCGCATCGGCAGGCCCTCGGCGCCGCCGTAGTCCTTCTCGTGCAGGCTGAACAGGTTGAAGCGGTTGACGGAGAACAACCGCAGGCGGCGGTCGAGCCCTGCCAGTTCGTCCAGATCGATCAGCAGCGAAAAGACGCGGTACTGCAGCCGGTGCCGCGCAGGGCTGAGCCGCTGGTGCATCACGCGGCCGGTATAGAGCGCGGACTGGCCGGTCACCGCTCGGCCCCTGGGTGCGCTGCAGCTCCTGCAGAGACTGCGGACAGGTGGATGCGGCCAGATTCGTTGTCAACGTTCCAGGGCCGGCGCACGCCGCCCAGGGCCTCCGCCACGGCGAGGCCGGCCTGCAGCCCGTCTTCGTGGAAGCCGGAGCCGAAGTAGGCGCCGCAGAACCAGGTGCGTCGCTGGCCCTGCAGCGACCAGAGCGATCGCTGGGCCTGCATGGCGGCGCCGTTGAAGATCGGGTGCTCGTAGGTCTGCGTGTGCAGCAGGTGGCGGGGGTGCGGCTCCTGCGTCGGGTTGAGGGTGAGGAACAGCGGGGTGGCGTCCGGAATGTGCTGCAGGCGGTTCATCCAGTAGGTCACGCTCAGGGCCTCGCTGCGTTCGCGCTCGGCAGCGTAGTTCCAGCTGGACCACACCGCGCGGCGCCGGGGCATCAGGGCCGGGTCGTTGTGCAGCACGGCCCGGTTGCGGCTGTAGCCGAAGGCGCCGAGCAGGTCGGTCTCTGCCTGGCTCGCATCCGGCAGCAGGCGCAGGGCCTGGTCGGCATGGGTGGCGATGACCACCTGGTCGAAACGCCGCGATTCCTGCGCATCGCCCGTGCGCACGTAGGCTCCCTCGGTGGTGCGCCGCACTTCGATGGCCGCGCTGTCCAGCCGCAGCCCCTGGCCGAGAACCTCCGTGATCTTCTGCACGTAGCGCTGGCTGCCGCCTTGCACGGTGCGCCAGGCCGGGCGGTGCCCGAGGTTCAGCAGGTGGTGGTTTTCGCAAAAGCGCACGAACGCCTGGACGGGGTACTCGCCGATGCGTGCGGCGGGCGTGGACCAGATGGCGGCGGCCATGGGATAGAGGTGATCCTCGCGGAACGCCCGGCCATAGCCATGCTGGTCGAGGTAGGCATCGAGCGAGAGGTCGCCCAGTCGGCGGACATCGGCGGGCGCCCGGCGGTAAAAGCGCACCAGATCGCGCAGCATCGACCAGAAGCGCGGGCTCAGCAGATTGCTGCGCTGGGCGAACACGCCGCCAAAGCCCGTGCCGCTGTACTCGAGTGCGCCGCCATCCAGGCTCACGCCGAAGGACATGTCGGTGGCCAGCGTGGCCACCTGCAGGTGCGCGAACAGCGCCGTCAGGTTGGGATAGCCGATTCGTTGTAGACGATGAACCCGGTGTCCACGGCGATCTCGCCCCCCGGCCCGGGCACGTGCACGGTGTGGCTGTGGCCGCCGGGCCGGCGGTCGGCCTCGAACAACGTGACCTGGTGGCGTTGGGCGAGCAGCCACGCGGCCGACAGGCCGGAAATGCCGCTGCCGATCACGGCCACATCCAGCGGCCGTCCCGGTGGGGCGGCCTTGGCAGGCGATGCGGGCGCGTGCGCCGCATGGATTGTCATTGCGTCCATCCTCGAAGTCTCCTCGCGGAGTATTGTGTGGGTATACGCAGTGGCTGCGCGTTTGGATTCCACCAGATGGACGTGATCTAATCCGCCGGGTGTTGCGTATGAGCAGCATGACCACCGTCCGCCAGCCCGCAGAGCGGCCTTCCAGGCCTCGAAAATCCTGGCCTCCTTATTTGTCGATCGTGACCCACCCACCCACCCATGGAGCCCATCCGACGGGAGACGCGTTGAGCGCCCTGGTCCAGGCGGTGGCGTCCCAGGGCGACCGGCAGGCGTTCGCGGCGCTGTTCAAGCACTTCGCCCCGCGCGTGAAGGCCTACCTCATGCGCCTCGGAACCCCGGATAGCGTGGCGGAAGACCTCGCTCAGGAGGCGCTGGTCAGCGTCTGGCGCAAGGCGCACCTGTTCGACCCGGCCCACGCTGGTGTGTCCACCTGGGTTTTCACGATTGCGCGCAACCTGCGGGTGGATTATTTTCGGCGCCGCTCCAATCTGGCGCTAGAGCAGGACGAGGGCCAGGGCGAACAGATCCCCGACACGGCGCCTGCGCCCGACGAACATTGCTACGCCGCCCAACAAGAGAGCGAAGTAAGGCGTGCCCTGCAGCAGTTGTCGCCCGACCAGGCGCAGGTGCTGCAGCTGTCTTTCTTCGAAGAGCATCCCCACGCCCGGATCGCGCAGGATCTGGGCATTCCGCTGGGCACCGTGAAGTCGCGGGTCCGCCTAGCGATGAACCATTTGCGCCGCTTGCTCGGCCACCTTGAGCCATGACGATCCAACACCATCCCGCCGACGACGTGCTGCTGGCCCAGGCCGCCGGGCACCTGCCCGCGGCCGCCTCGCTGCTGATCCAGGCGCATGTGGCCATGTGCGCGCACTGCCGCGAGCGCTTGTGCACACTCGAAATGGTCGGCGGTGCCATGCTGGACGGCATCGCCCCGGCCACGTTGCAGCCCGATGCGTTGGCGCGCACCCTGGCGGTGATCGACGGCGTAGCGCATCGTCCTGGTCATGGCGCTGGCCGCCGGCCATCGACGCGCCCCGGATCCTGGCCGCAAGGGGCCTTCTGGCCCGATGCGCTTGATGCCTGCCAGGTTTCGCCCTGGCGCTGGCTCGGTCCCGGCGTGCGCTGGAGCCGCGTGATCCTGCCGGACGATGCCCAGGCCAACGTGCTGCTCCTGCGGATCGGTGCGGGCAAGCGTTTGCCGCAGCACACGCACAGCGAGGTGGAATGGACCCAGGTGCTGCATGGCGCCTTCCACGATGGGCGCGCGCGGTTCGGCCCGGGAGATTTCGACGGCGCCGATGGGCAGGTGCACCATCAGCCGGTGGTGGAGCCGGGCGGCGAATGCATCTGCCTGGCGGGCATCGAAGGTCGGGTGGTTTTCGATGGCGCCATCGCGCGCTGGGCCGGCGCGCTCGTCGGCATGTGAGCGGGATCGCGCCCTGTCCAGGGCGCGTGGCGGCCATCAATCAGCGCAGCGGGCCGCCCCAGCGCAGGGTCGCCAGGCAGGCTGCCGTGGCGGCTGCGCCCGTGACGAAAGCGCCCCAGCACATGTCGGCGATCGTCACGCTCCACGGCCAGTCTTTCAAGGTGGCCTGGTTGGTCAGGTCGTAGGTGGCATAGGCGATCAACCCCAGCAGGGCGCCCATGCCCAGGGCCGATGTCCAGCTGCGCTGCTCCACCGCAGGCAACACCGCCATCACGACCACGCCGGCGACGTAGATCAGGTAGAACAACGCCGCGGGCGCCACCGAAAACTTGTCCTGCATGAGGTGCCCGATGGCGGGGCGGTAAAGGCGGTCGGCCATGGTGGAGAGCCACACGGCGTCGAGCGCCAGGAAGACGAGGGCCGTGGAGGCATAGGCGACGGCAAAGGGGCGGATCATCATGGGTTTTCTCCTGAGAGTCGGTTATTTCAATCGGTAGCTGAGCCGGCGGCCGCTGCCCACGGTGGAGTCGAGGCCGATCCACGCGCCGTCGGCGGCATACCAGAGGTCGATGGGCTGCGGCAACCCGGTGATGCGCCAGCGCACTGCCGCCACGGTTTCGCCCCGCACATCGAGGGTGCCTTCGCCCTGCCGCACCACCTGCACGGCATCGATCTTGCCCGTCTGGGCATTGAGCAACTGCGTCTGGCTCAGGATGGCCGGGTTCCAGTACGCAAAACTCAAGGTGCACGCGGGCATGCCTTCGGCGGGCGGAGTGGCGCTGCCCGGCGCGGGAAAGCGCAGGTCCACTTTGTTGACCTTGCCATCGTCCTGCGTCTCCGCGGTGATGGCTTCAAGGCATCCATCGCGCCAGAGTTCACGGGCATCGTGCCGGTAGCGATAGACGACCAATCCAAGCAGCTTGACGGCAAAGCGTGCTTCGCTGGTCAGCACGCGCTCCTGGGCCGCAGGCGCCGACAGTCGAAAGCGGTGTTCGCCGATCGGCGTGCCATCCAGGGCCACCTGGAAATTCCACTCGTTTGCCGCCGGCATCGCTGCGGCCGCAGGCATGGCCGTAGCAGTCCACAGCAAGGCGGCGGCAACGCACCAGGCGGTTTGCCGGCCGGGGGATGCCAGGCGGCCGGTCATCGGGAGCCTCCGGTGCGCGGTGGTCCCGGAATGAAGGCATTGGTGCGCAGCATGTACTCGCGGTAGGCCGGGCGACGCTCGGCGATGTCTTTTTCCAGCAGTGCCACGCCCGACACGCGCAGCAGGACCGTCATGAGCGCGGGCGACACGATGGTCCATACGCCCGCCCAGCCCGTACCTGCGAGCGCCACGAGCCAGAGGCCCCACCAGACGCAGGCCTCACCGAAATAGTTGGGGTGGCGCGTGAACCGCCACAGTCCCCGGTCCATGACCTGCCCCGCATGGGCGGGATCGGATTTGAAGCGCGCCATCTGCGCATCGCCCACCGCTTCGAACACGATGCCGAATCCGGCCAGGGCAATGCCGATCGCATCGATCGCGCCCAGTGGGCGGGGCGATGCCGCCAGGCCTGCCAGCAACGGCGCCGAGACGATCCAGGCCAGCATGGCTTGCAGGCCGAACACGAGGTAGAGGCTTTTGAAGGCGAAGTTCGGGCGGTTGCGTTCGCGCATCGCGCGGTAGCGGTGGTCTTCGCCGTGCCCCCAATTGCGTGCGGTGATATAGACGCACAGCCGCAGTCCCCAGATCCCCGACAACAGCAGCAACGCGGTGCCCCGGCCCCCAAGGCTCGGGGCCAAGGTCCCATACACGGCGCCGCAGCCGGCGATGAGTATGGGCCAGGCCCGATCGGCCAGGCTGGCGTCCTTGCGGGCAAGGCTCACCACCCACGTGGCAACGGACGCGGACAGGGCCCAGGCGAGGCCGAACAAGGCCCAGGTGGTGGTGGCTGATGCGTTCATGCCCATCCGATCAGTTGCGACGGTCGAACAGGTAGTGGCTCACCCACCATTGCTGCCCACCGTGAAAGCCGAAGAGTTCTTCCACCGACAGGAAGAACAGGCGCCACCGGCTCCACCATGCCGGGGCGTCTTCTCCGTAGGTTCGGCGGAACAGTGGCATGAGCGCGTCGTTTTGCAGATCCATGTTGTCCAGCCAGGCGCGGGCCGTGCGTTCGTAGTGCGTGCCATCCCAGCGCCAGCGCCGCCGCAACTGCAGATCGTCCTGGCAGTGCAGGGCCAGATCGTCGCTGGGCATCATGCCACCGGAGAAGAAATGCTTGCTCATCCAGTCGCTCGCGTCGCGTTCCTCAAACGGGTAGGGTGCCTCGCGGTGCGCGAACACATGCATGAAGAAACGGCCCCCGGGTGCGAGCCAGCGCGACACGTTGGCAAAGGCCTGCGGCCAGTTGCGCAGGTGCTCGAACATCTCCACCGAAACGATGCGGTCGAAGCGGTCCGCAATGTCGAAGCGGTTGAAATCGCAGGTGATCACCTGCACATTGGACAGACCGCGCCTGGCCGCCTCGGCGTTGATGTAGGCGCGCTGCGAGTGCGAATTGGAGACCGCGGTGATGCGGCTGGCGGGATAGCGCTGAGCCATCCACAGCGTGAGGGACCCCCAGCCGCAGCCCAGCTCCAGAATGCGCTGCCCGTCGGCCAGGCCGGCGTGCTCGCACGTCCGAAGGAGCGCGGCTTCTTCTGCCTGCGCCAGGGTGGCAGCTCCGTCGCCCCAGTAGCCGCTGCTGTACTTGCGATGCGGGCCGAGCACCGCGCCGAAGAATTCGGCCGGCACCTCGTAATGCTGCTCGTTGGCCTTGTCGGGCAGTGGTGCCAGTTCGGCCGTGCGCATGGCGTCCACGAACGCCTGCGTCTGCTCTGCCGTGGCTGCGGCATCGCCGCTGCGCATTTCCTGCAGGCGTTCTTTCAAAAGACGGCGGATGCCGTAGCGCACCATCTGGTCGGGCACGATGCCCTGCTCGGCCCATCGAATGGCATTGGCGGTGCTTTTCGGCATGTGCGGCTCCTGGAATGCCGCATCGGAATGTGCGGCCTGCTTCCTGTACGCAGGCCTGTCGCCGTTGGATTGCTGGCGTCGCGAAATTTCAGTGCATCGCGCGCCCGGGTGCATGCGGTCAGGTCCGGGTGCCGGTGGCGCCGTCCAGCACCATGCGCACGCTGCGTGCCAGGTCTGCCAGCCGGTAGGGTTTTTTCAGGATCTCGAACTCCGTCGGCGCGACATTGGCCAGGCTGCCCATGTCGCGGTCGAACCCCGTGGTGAGCAGGATGTGGATGCCCGCCACGGTCTTGCGCATCTCGCGCGCGAGTTCGTAGCCGTTCAATCCCCCGGGCATGACCACGTCGGTGAAGAGCAGATCCGGCAGTGCGTCCTGTGGCATCGCCCGCACCAGTTTCAGCGCGGCATGTGCGCTGTGCGCCGTGTGCACCGTGTAGCCCAGGCCTTCCAGCATGGCCTGGGCCAGTTCGGCCACCTCGACCCGATCGTCCACCACGAGGATGGTTTCATTGCCTCCGCGATTCTTCGGGACCAGCGATTCGGCCAGGTCGGGGTGGGGACGGCCGTGCACTGCAGGGAAATACATGCGGACCGTGGTGCCCAGGCCCACTTCCGAGTAGATGGTGACGGCACCGCCCGACTGCTTGGCGAAGCCGTACACCATCGACAGGCCCAGGCCCGTGCCCTTGCCTTCTTCCTTGGTGGTGAAGAAGGGGTCCATCACGCGCGACACCACTTCGGGCGGGATGCCGGCGCCGGTGTCCGTCACGGAGATGGTGGCGTAGCGGCCTGACTGCAGTCCGGAGAAATTGTTGCCGTCCTGCGCATCCAGGTGGATGGCCTGGGTTTCCACGCGGATGCGGCCCCCGTTGGGCATGGCGTCGCGGGAATTCAGCAGCAGATTGAGCACGGCCACTTCGAGCTGCGTCGTGTCCAGCTCGCAGTTCGGCAGGTCTTCGCCGAGCACGTATTCCATCTCGATCGCATCGCCCAGCGTGCGCTCGGCCAGGGTGGCCATTCCCCGGGCGAGGCTGTTGAGATTGACCACCCGCCCTTTGAGCTTTTGCTTGCGCGAGAAGGCCAGCAACTGCTGGGTCAGCGTGGATGCCTTGGACACCGCACTGCGGATGCTGTCGATGGAGCGGTCGATGTCCTGCGGACCCAGGCGGTTGTTGCGGTTCTTGACGCGCATGACGTCCAGGTGCCCGGACATCACCTGGAGCAGGTTGTTGAAGTCGTGGGAGATGCCGCCGGTGAGTTGGCCCAGTGCCTCCATCTTCTGCGCCTGCGAGAGGGCTTCCTCCGCATCGCGGCGTCGGCTCACGTCCAGCTGCGAGGCGAAGAAATAAACCAGTTCGCGCCGGCTGTTGTAGACCGGGGAGATGAAGAGGGCGTTCCAGAACGAGGAGCCGTCCTTGCGGTAGTTCAGCAGTTCCAGCGAAATCTCGCGCCGTTGCTCGATGGCTTCGCGGATGGCGGCGACGGTGTTGCGGTCGGTGGCCGGGCCCTGCAGAAATCGGCAGTTGTGCCCCATGATCTCCTGAACGGAGTAGCCCGTCATCGCCACGAAAGCCCGGTTGCAGAACACGATGGGGTTGTCGGGCTGGCGGGGGTCGGTCACCAGCATGGGCATGCGGGTGGTTTCGATGGCCGCAAAGAAGATGTCGTCCTTGTGGTCGGACACTTCGCTGGGGGCGCCTTCGGCCACGTAGGCTTGCCACGGGCCGGGTACGGGGGGCTTTTCGCTGCTGCTCATGTTGCAGGAATCGTAATGCAATCGTCCTTCCCACTGCCTGCCAGATCGGCCTGCCCGATGTAGGCGCACACGCCGCCGCTGCCTTTTCGAATGAAAGCCGGGGCCGCAGGCGAGCGCGCTCAAAGCCCGTACGTCAGCGCTTTCGCCTTGCCCCAGAACACCCGGTACATGAAAATGGTGTAGGCGACGATGGCTGGCAGGGTGATGCCCACGCCCACCGCCACGACCACAAGCGACTCGGGCGCGCTCGCCGCCTGCCACACCGTGATGCGGTCGATGACGATGTAGGGGTAAAGGCTGTATGCCAGGCCGAAGAACGCGAGAAGAAACACCGCGACGGTGGCGACGAACACGATCCAGCCGTAGCCCGCGTTCACGATGCGCGGGGTGTGCAGCACGTGGTGGATGGCGAACAGCGCCGCGGCGCAGGCCAGGGGAATCGGCAGCAACACGAAGAGCTGGGGCAGCGCGAACCACTTCTCGAACACCGTGTGGCTGACCAGGGGCGTCGCCAGCGAAATGGCGGCGAGGGCCAGTGCCATGGGCCACAGCACGGCACGGCCCCACGCCAGCGCCTTGCGCTGCAGGTCTCCTTCGGTCTTCATGAGCAGCCAGCCGGCACCCAGCATGCAGTAAGCCGCGGGCAGCGTGGCGGCAATGCCGGCGGCGAACAGCGTGGGCCACAGGCCACCTGCGAAGCCGGTCACATAGGCGCCCAGCATCCAGCCCTGCGCGAGCGTGGTCACCAGCGAGCCGGCGGCGAAGGTGCGGTTCCAGGCGGTCTTGTGGGCATCGCGCGCCTTCACCCGGAAGTCGAACGCCACACCGCGCAGGATGAGCCCCAGCAGCATCACCGTGGCCGGCGCATAGAGCGCTGAAAGCACCACGCCGTGGGCCATCGGAAAGCACACCAGCAGCACGCCAACGCCCAGCACCAGCCAGGTTTCGTTGGCATCCCAGAACGGTCCGATGCTGGAGACCATGGTGTCTTTTTCGGCATCGGTGGCGAAGGGCAGCAGCATGCCCACCCCCAGGTCGTAGCCGTCCAGCACCACGTACGCCAGCAGGGCCAGGCCCATGACCGCCATGAAGGCGAGGGGCAGAACATTGGCAAGGGTCATTTCCATGGCGGGCACCTCAAACGGCTTGCGGCGCCGGCGGGCGGACCGCCGGCGTGGGCATGGCGGCGTGTTCGGCCATGTACTTGATGACGGCGACATAGCTCACCAGCAGCGTGGCATACACCGCCAGATAGGCGGCGAGCGACATCGCCACGGTGGAGGGTGGGTGCTGCGCCACCGTGTCGGCGGCGCGCAGCAGGCCGTACACCAGGTAGGGCTGGCGTCCGATCTCGGTCACATACCAGCCGGCCAGCGTGGCCACCCAGCCCGAGAAGGTCATGGCCACCAGGGTGAACAGCAGGGCGCGCGGGAGCGAAGCCACGGCAGAGGCCTCCTTGCGGCGGCGCCACAGCGCGAAAGCGCCCCACCATGCCACCGCCAGCATGAGCATGCCCATGCCCACCATCACCCGAAAGCTCCAGAACACGGGTGCGACGGGCGGATGCGCGCCTTGGAATGCGTCGAGGCCCTTGAGCTCGGCCTCGCTGTCGTGCGCCAGGATCAGGCTGGCGGCCTTGGGGATCTGCACGGCGTAATCGGTGCGGCCCTCCTTCTCGTTGGGCCAGCCGAACAGCGTGAGCGGCGCGCCCTTTTCGGTGTGCCAGATGCCTTCGATCGCGGCGATCTTGGCGGGCTGGTGCTGCAAGGTGTTGAGGCCATGCATGTCGCCCATCAGGATCTGTGCGGGGATGGCCACGGCCACCGCGACGAGGGCGGCGCGCAGCGCCAGGGGCGTGCCGAGCGTGGCCGTGCCGCGGATCAGCTGCCAGGCGCTCACGCCGGCCAGCAGGAAACCGGCGGTCAGCGTGGACGCCAGCAGCTTGTGGCCCAGGCGGTAGGGGAAAGAGGGGTTGAAGACGATGGCCAGCCAGTCCACCGCGTGGAACTTGCCGTCGATGATCTCGAAGCCCGCTGGCGTCTGCATCCAGGAGTTGAGGCTCAGGATCCAGAAGGCCGACAGGGTGGTGCCCCCGGCCACGAGCAGGGTGGCGATCAGGTGCACGCGGTCGCTCACGTGCTGGCGGCCGAACAGCATGATGCCCAGGAAAGTCGCTTCCAGGAAGAACGCGGTGAACACCTCGTAGCCCAGCAGCGGGCCCGCGATGTTGCCGGCGCGCTCCATGAAGCCGGGCCAGTTGGTGCCGAACTGAAAGCTCATGGTCACCCCCGACACCACGCCGAGGGCGAAGGTCAGCGCGAAGACCTTGGTCCAGAAGTAGTAGGCCTGCTCCCAGCCCTGCGCGGCCGGGGTGCCGGCGGCGGCCCGGTGGCGCAGCCGGAAGTACACCAGGAACCAGCACAGCGCGATGTTGATGGTGGGAAACAGGATGTGAAAGCTGATGTTGGCCGCGAACTGGATCCGCGAGAGCATGAAAGTGTCCATGGCGATCTACCGGTCCTTTCCGCCCTGCTTGCCGGTGCCGCCCTTGCCGGTGAGCCGGTCCTTGAACTCCAGCACCCGCGTGACGGCAGTGCCCATGCCCATGAGCTGCATCGCGGTCTCGGGTGCGAGGCGCTGCACGTCATCGAACCAGGTCATCAGGCGGTCGATGAGGTCGTGCATTTCCTGCATGCGCTGCTGCGCGTGGCGTTCGTCCTCGGACGCGGGCTCTTCCAGCAGGGCCATGCGCAGCATGGACAGCGTGGGCTCGATCTCGCGGCGCCGGCGCTCTTCGGCCAGGGTGCAGAAGATCTGCCAGACGTCCTGCGGCGCTTCGAAGTACTCGCGCCGGTCACCCGGCTGGTGGCGCAACTGGACGAGCCGCCAGGCCTGCAGTTCCTTCAGGCCCATGCTCACGTTCGAGCGCGAGAACTCCAGCGTCTCGGCGATTTCATCCGCATTGACGGGGCGGGGCGACAGGTAGAGCAGGGCGTAGATCTGCCCGACGGTGCGGTTGATGCCCCAGCGGCTGCCCATTTCGCCGAAATGGGCCACGAATTGTCGATTCAGGGAGGGGAGCGGCTTGATCTGTGTCATGCCGCGATTGTGCTTCAGGTTTACTGAGTTTTCAGGATTTACTGAAAATTCAATAAGTACATCAGGGTCGATTCATCGATGGAAAGCGCTGCAAGGCCGGGATGGGCCGTTCATCCCAGGGCGGTGTCGAGCAGCATCATCACCACGAAGCCCAGCATCAGCCCTCCCGTGGCGAAAGCCTCATGCCCCTTGCGGTGGGATTCCGGAATGATCTCGTGGCTGATGACGTACAGCATGGCGCCCGCGGCCGCGGCGAGCCCCCAGGGCAGCAGGCTGGCCGATAGGCCGATCAGTGCCACGCCCATGACGGCCGCCACCGGCTCGATCAGGCCGGACACCACGCCCAGGCCCGCGGACATCCAGCGGCCGTAGCCCACGCCGCGCAGGGCCAGCGCCACCACCATGCCCTCGGGAACGTCCTGGATGGAGATGCCCGCGGCCAGCGCCTTGGCCCCCACGCCATCCGGGCCGGCGAAAGCGACCCCGATGGCCAGGCCCTCGGGCAGGTTGTGCAGCGTGATGGCGAGCACGAAGAGCCAGGCGCGCTTGATGGCGCGGGCCTGCGGGCCTTCCAGCCCTTTCACGAAATGCTCGTGCGGCACGGCGCGATCGATCAGCAGCAACAACAGGGCCCCGCCCAGGATGCCCGCGCCCACGATGCCGCCCGCCCCCCACGGCCCGGCGCCCTGGGACTTCGCCGCGGCCAGGGCGGGAATGACGAGGGAGAACGCGCTGGCCGCGAGCATGACACCGGCGCCGAAGCCGAGCATGGTGTCGTGCGTGCGTTGCGAGAACTTCTGCGACAGCAGCACGGGCAGCGTGCCCAGCGCCGTTGCTGCAGCCGCCATCAGCCCGCCCAGCAGGGCGCCGCGCAGCCGGTCGTCTCCGCTGACCAGGCCACCCATGGCCTGTGCCGAGAGGATGGCCAGGCCCGCGGCCACGATGCCCAACCCCAGCCATTGGCGCCAGGACAGGGCGTGATGCGCGGGCACTTCGGCATGGCTTGCCGGATCATGGGAATGCAATGGCATGGCAGGGACTCCTGCAAGGATGAGCGGTGTGGGCGGCGACCACGGCGGCACGACGCCGCGGCGGTGCCTTCGGGCGGCTACATGTACACGCTGCTCAGCCGCAGGCTGCCATTCACGCCGGCCGGGAAGAACCCGCCCTGGCTGGCCGCGTTGGGCGTGAGATAGACGATGTTGAGCACGTCGTCCGGAGAGCGGCTGTAGGCGATGCCGTTGGCGTCCAGCGGAACGATGTTCGATGCCCCGCTGGCGTCGGGTGCGATGCCCTGGTCCAGGTCCTTGGAGTTGTCCAGGGTGTCGCGCGCGTCGGAAATCTTGCCCGCCGCCGCCTGGGCATCGATGCCCTTCGAATACAGCACCGTGCGCACCAGGCCCGCGTGGTAGGCCTCGGCGGCCAGGATGCCGGCAGCGGCCTCCAGGTAGGTCTTGTTCTGGATCAGCGGCGCGGCACCCTTGTAGGCCGTGACGCCCACGTCCTCGAAGATGAAGGCGCCCAGCAGAAAGCTCAGATCGTCCTTGTAGGGATTGAAGGCTGTCCCGGCCGGGATCAGCCCCGAGGCCTGCGCCGCCTTGGAGAATGCACCGTTCGGGTCGGTGCGCCCACGTCGATCGACGGCATGGCGACGGCGGACGATCCCAGGGCGGCCCGCAGGAAGTTCACATGGGCCAGTTCGTCGGCGGCGATCTCCTTGGCGTAGGCCGCCACCACCGGGTCGGAGAAGGGCACCTTGGTGCCGCCGATCACGGTGCCGCGCGTGCCTGTGCCAGTGGTCTGCGCATCGGGCAAACCGGCGCCGGTCGTGGCGTAGAGGTAGAACTGCGCCTCCAGGTATTCCAGGTTCAGCGCGAAGTTGAGAATCTCCGGGTCGGTGGGGGCGTCGGCGCCGATGGCCGGGCCCGACCCGCCGCCGCACGCGGTCAGGATGGCGCCTCCCGCCATGCCGGCGGCAAAGCCCCCGGTCTTGCGAAAGAACATGCGGCGCTCTTTGAGCTTGTCGGAGCGGCGTTGCAGGATTTCAAGGGGCGATGCAGGGATGTCGATCATGGTGGTTCCTGGTGGTGTGCGGAGCACGAAGGTCACATGTCGGTCCAGCGGCAGGGAGCCGTTGCCGGAGAGGCAGGAAAGCGGGGCCGGCCGATGCCCGGCACTGCATGCCATGGATCGCCTCCGCCGTCTTCCTGTGGTGGGGGTACGGGGCCGGGGCTGCAACGGATTCAAGTTTTTTTGCACGTAATCCATGCAGTGCCGCGGCATGGCGGATGGCCCGCTGGGGCTACCATCGCCCATGCGAAAAAACTTCACCCTCATTTCCCCCAACAAGCAGCGCGAGCGTGTTCTGGATGCCGTCAAGCATGAAATCCGCCAGTACCTGCGCCGCGAACGCAAGCGCGAGTTGCCCGCCGGATCGAACTACTGGGACTTCGACTGCCGCTTCGGCCTGACGAAGGATTCCGCGGAAACCGTGCCGCTGGCCGACCTGATCGATCGCGTGGGCGCTGCGGCGGCGGAAGGCGCGGATGCCTTCTATGTGGAGGTGCTGGCGCGCCCGGCCGTGAAGGCCGTGCACGAGCGGCGTGCCGCCCCGGACGACGAAGGAGACGGCGAGGGCGCGCAGGGGGAGGCCTGAGCGGCGGAGAAGGGCCGCTGGCTGCCATTGGCAGTCATGGCAGTCAAAAGCCGCTCATGCCGGCGGATTGTTTGCCGTTGTTGCTATGAATTCAGTAGCAAATATCTGAAATGAGCGCTCCCGGCCCTGGCTCTGTGGAAGGCGTCACCCGCCTTCCGAGGGCCCGGGATCGGAGGCAATCCCCGCGCCGCTGTTGCGGTTCGCAGCATTTTCTGACCGAGGCCATGCAGCAGGACGCGTGCGTTGGCGCCATCCCCCTGTCTTCATCTTCCGCGCTCGCACGTCTTCATGGGTAAGGTCGGTCACCGCGGATTCGCGGTTTCTTTCTGTCACTAATTAATAATAATTCTCATTAACATTTCATGGATGATCGATGAAATAGTCCATGAAATAACCGCTTGCTCTTTTGGCGCTGAATGGCAGCGGGGAGCGCTGTAGGCGGGCGACCTGCCGGGCCAGGGGCGAAGGCAGCCGGCCGCCGCGGACCATGGCGATTTATTCAGTTCACTGGGAGGTGCTGTACATGTCTTTGCATTCGTCCGGGCCATCGCTCGGAGAGGTGTTCGTGGCCAACCGGGCGCAGCTTTTGCGCGTGGCGCACAAGATCGTTCGCACGATGGATCTGGCGGATGACATCGTGCAGGACGCCTATCTGCGCATCGTCGGCGGTGCGAGCGAACGCAAGATCGACCAGCCCATCGGCTACTGCTGCCAGGTGGTGCGCAATCTGGCGCTCGACCATTGCCGGCGGCAGGCCGTGGAGCGCAACTGCGTTGCCTCCGGCATGGATGTCGAAGCCCTGGAGGTGGCCGGGCCCGGGTCGCCCGACCGCCTCATGCGCGACCGGCAGCTGGTGGGCCTGATCGAAAAGGCGTTGGCGGACCTGCCCACGAGAACCCGCGTGGCATTCCAGCTGTACCGGCTCGATGGCATGACGCAGCGCGACATCGCCATTTCGTTGGGCTGCGCGCTGGGGCTGGTCAACCGGCTGATCGCCGAGGCCACCCAGGCCATTGCCGCCCTGCACCACCTGCTCACGGACGATTGAGCCGCTCGCCACGGCGCCATCGAACTCCGTACTTTCCGAAAAAGCGTTTTGCCCGGCGAGGCCCACTTGCGGTAAGGTGGCCGTCAGCCAGGGCCGGTGCATCCGCATCCGGTCGGTTGGTTCACCGATGCGCCGAGGCGCGAGCGAGTTTGAGGCATGACACAAGCCGACCCCCATTGGGCCGTGGCGTGGGACTGGGTGCAGCGCGAGTACGACCGAGAGAATTTCGACCCGGCTGCCCGCGAGGCGATGATGCACTGGCTGGCGGCCGACGAGGCGCACCGCAAGGCCTACGACAAGGCGGCGCGGCTCTGGCTGCTGGCCGGCCTGACGGCACCCATGGGCGATCTGGAGGAGCACGCTTTGGCGCAAGTCCAGCCCAGGATGCAGGACTGACCTGCCTGTCTGTCTGTCTGTCTGTCTGGCTGCCAGCGTCGTGCAGCCACCCTTGCCCTGCCAGAATTCCTTTCGTCGCGCGCATTCGTGCGGGTCGGGAGGGTGCGCCGCATGCGCTGCGTCGCGCACTATCCCGTGAACAGATTCGTCCCTGCTGCGTCTAGTTGAGCAGAAGCGCATGGCGCGTCCTTGTCGGACTGCGCTGTGCAGCCATCCTTCTCAACTGCCCAAGGACGTATCCATGTCAACCAGCTGCCTCGACCGCGACGACGAGACCTTCATTGTTCTGGTCAACGACGAAGACCAGTATTCGATCTGGCCGCACTGGAAGGCCATTCCGAGCGGCTGGTCGGCCGTGCCGGGCGTGCAGGGCGACAAGAAAGCCGTGCTGGCCCATGTCGAGCAGGTCTGGACGGACATGCGCCCCCGGTCGCTGCGCGAGTGGATGGAGGGGCAGGCGGCTTCGGTGTCTTCTTCCGTGGGCGGCTGATGCCCGTCGAATCCCGCATCGATCTGCTCTGCCTGCCCTGTGCGGGCGCCAGCGCCGCGATGTATCTGCGGTGGAGGCGACTGCTGCCGCAGTGGCTGCGGGTCGTTCCCGTGGAGCTGCCGGGCCGCGGTGCGCGCCTGGCCGAGGGCTTCGTCCCAGACTTCGATACGCTGGTGTCGCAGTTGTGCTCCGAGCAGTCACAGGCGATGCAGGGTCGCTATGTGGTGTTCGGCCACAGCATGGGCGCCCTGCTGGCCTATGGCATGGCGCGCCGCCAGAAACAGCGGGGTGGGCCGATGCCGCAGGCGCTGCTGCTGTCGGGGAGTTCGGCTCCCTCGATGCGTGACCCGAATCGGTTCGCGGGCAAGGACAACGATGCCGCCCTGATCGCCGATTTGCGGGAGCAGGGCGGCACACCGGAGGAGGTCTTCGAAAGCGCCGAACTGATGCGCCTCACGCTCGATGCGCTTGCGGCGGACTACCAGGTGTGCCAGAGCTTTCGCCACACCGAGCTGGGTGTCTTGTCCGTGCCATTGCACGTGTTTGCAGGCCGGCAGGACCGCATCGATCCAGCGAGCATGCAGGCATGGTCGGCAGAGTCGAGCGCGGCGTGCACGCTCGACTGGTTCGAAGGCGGGCACTTTTTCCTGCGGCAACAGGAAGGCCCCTTCCTGGAGTCACTCGTGCGCCGCCTGGCGCAGACCACAGCGGGAGGTGCGCATGCCGCTGCAGCGCTTGCCTGAGCCGATGCCGATGGGCATCGAGGGCTACCGCCTCGACTTCGATCTGGAAAGCGATGAAGCACTGCATCTGGACGTCCTGAGTCCGGCGGAGCGCGCACGCGCCGGCCGGTTCCTGCGGGCGGCGGATCGCCTGCGCTTTGCGGAGACCCGCGCGGCCACCCGGCGCTTGCTGGCCGGCCGCCTGGGCTGCGGACCCGCCGAGGTGCCGCTGGCGCAGGATGCCCATGGCAAGCCGTTCATTGAAAAAGGTGGCGAAGTACCGCTGTTCAACGTGTCGCACTCCGGAGGCCATGCGCTGATCGCCGTGGCGGACCCTGGCGCCGTCAGTGCCGTGGGCATCGACATCGAGCAATGCCGCGAAGGGCTGGATATCGACTCCCTGGCGCAGACCGTTCTGACCGATCGGGAGCGTGTCGCGGTGACCTGGGCGACCGATCCGCAGCACGCCATGTACCAGTGCTGGGTGGGCAAGGAAGCGGTGCTCAAGGCCATCGGCGTGGGCATTGCCGAGCACTTGCGCTGCGTAGGCATTCATCCCGACCGGGAAGGCCGGTGGTCAGTGGAAAGCACCGTGCCGCAATGGTCTGGGCTGGAGGCCATGGCGCTCTCTGCGCCGCCGGGCTACATGGCGGCGCTGGCATGGCGCAGCAAGGTGCCGGCTCCCGGTTAGTGGGCCGAGGTCTACCGCATCCGCCCGCCGCCCTCCAGGGCGCGAAACGGGCCAATCAACCATGGGAATGGACACATGACAGGCTTGACAGCATCGGCTGGCCGGATGGACCCGGCACCGAAGAATTTCGTGGAGCACCTGCAATCGCTGGCCCTGACGCGGCCGGATGAGGTGTGGCTCACCGTCGCGGGCGAGTCCGACGGTCAGCCGGTGGAAAGGGCCTTCACTTACGGCGCCTTCGAGCGGCGCACGCGGTCCCTGGCGGCGCGGCTGCAGCAGCAATGCGCGCCGGGTGATCGGGCCCTGGTGATGCTCGACAACGACGAACACTACGCCGCGAGCATGCTGGCCTGCTTTTACGCCGGTGTGATCGCCGTGCCCGTGTTTCCGCCGGAATCCCTGCGTCCCCAGCACCTGGCCCGGCTCACGGGCATTGCCACCGATTCCCAGGCCGCCTGTGTGCTCACCTCTTCGGCGCTTTTGGCGCTGATGGCTTCGGCCAAGGAGGGTTTCGATCAGGTCCGGACGATCGCCGTGGACTCGGTGGCTCTGGAATTGGCGGAGGACTGGCGCCCGTTTTCCCCGTCCGATGACGACGTGGCCTTCCTGCAATACACCTCGGGATCGACTGCTGCGCCCAAGGGGGTGATGGTCACGCACGGCAATCTCATGGCCAACGAGTGCGCCATTCGTGAGCGCATGGAAATCGGTCCGCAGGACAAGTTCGTGTCGTGGGCGCCGCTCTATCACGACATGGGCCTGATCGGCGGGCTGCTGCAGCCGCTCTACAGCGGCGCGCCTTTGGTGCTGACTTCGCCTCGGTACTTCCTGGAGCGTCCGGTGCGCTGGCTGGAGTTGATTTCGCGCCACCGCGCCACGCTGAGCGGCGGCCCCGACTTTTCTTACCGGCTGTGCACGGAGCGTGTGTCCGCGTCCCAGATGGATGGGCTGGACCTGTCGTGCTGGCGGGTGGCCTACACCGGTGCCGAACCGGTGCGTGCGGACACGGAACTCGGGTTCTGCGAGCGCTTTGCCTGCACAGGCTTTTCCGCTCAGGCCGTGTACGCCTGCTATGGCCTGGCCGAAGGAACGCTCTTTGTCACGGGCAGCCAGCGCGATGCCGGCATGGTGGCCCACCATTTCGACAGCGAGCAGCTCGCGCAGGGAGTGGGGGCGCGCCTGGAAGGCGAGGGCCATGCAGGCTCGCCGCTGGTGGCCTGCGGCACGGCGGTGCCGGGGCACACCGTCATGCTCATCGATCCGTCGACGCTCGCCGAGAAAGCGCCGGGCCGGGTCGGCGAGATCTGGGCCGCAGGGCCGAGCATCTGTGCGGGCTACTGGGGCAAGCCGCAAGAAACGGCAGCCACGTTCGTCGAACGCGAGGGCCGCCGCTGGCTGCGCACGGGCGATCTCGGCTTCTTGCATGGGCAGCAGCTGTATGTGACCGGCCGCATCAAGGACCTGATCATCCTGCGTGGGCATAACCTGTATCCGCAGGACATCGAACGCACCATCGAGGGCAGTGTGGATGCGGTGCGCAAAGGCCGGGTCGCCGCCTTCGCGGTATCGGGACCGGACGGAGAGGGCATCGGCGTGGCTGCGGAGGTTTCGCGCAGCCTGCAAAAGCTCGTACCTGCGGCGGCACTGGCCGAGGCGCTTTCGGCTGCCGTCAGCGAAGTGTTCGGGCAGGGCCTGTCGGTGGTCGTGCTGCTCAACCCTGGGACACTGCCCAAGACCTCCAGCGGAAAGCTGCAGCGGCAGGCCTGCCGAAAGGGCTGGGAGGGCAAGACGCTGGATGCCTATGCCGTCTGGGAACATGGTGCCCTGGTAGAGGGGAAGGCCCCGATTCAAGCAGTCAGCGGTCCGCTCTCCGACCACGAGCAGGCCCTGGCGGAGATATGGCGCGAACTGCTGCAATGGCCGCAGGACCGGCCCATCGAGCGGGGCACGCACTTTTTTGCCGCCGGTGGCAACTCCCTGCTGGCGGTGCAGGCCGCGGTGCGCGTGGCCACGCGCTGGGACATCGAGTTCACGCTGCGCGATTTTTTCGAGCAACCGCGATTGGCCGATTGCGCTGCCATGGTTCAGGCGCGGCAGCGCAGTGCGACGGGAACGGTGCCGCCGTTGCGCATCACGCCTTTGCCTGCCGAGCAGCGCTTTCAGGGGCTGCCGTTATCCGCCGCGCAGGCGCGCCAGTGGTTCCTGTGGCAGCTGGCGCCGAGCAGCGCGGCCTACCACGTCGCAGCGGCGGTGCGTCTGGAGGGCGCACACCTGCCGACCGCGGTGCTGCAAGCCGCCGCCGAGGCGCTGGCCACACGGCACGAATCGTTGCGCACCGTGTTTCGCGCAGGTGCCGATGGCACGCCCCGGCAATGGATACAGCCTGCCTTGCAACCCGTGGTTTCCGTGGCGGACCTGAGTGGGCTGCCCGGCGGCGAACAACGGTTGCGCATCGACGAACTGGCATTGCAGTGGAGGACCGAGCCCTTCGATCTCGGGCGCGGCCCTCTGTGGCGCCTGGCGCTGATTCGCCTGGCCGACACGTCGCAGATCGTTGTGCTCGTCATGCACCACATCGTGTCCGATGCGGCGTCCATGCAATTGCTGCTGGACGCCTTGGCGGCGCACTGTGCCGCCGCGTTATCAGGCAGCGGCTTGCCCCTTCTTGCGAGCGATGGCCTCCAATATGCGGACTATGCCGTTTCGCATGGCGCCTGGCTGCAGGAAGGGGAGGGCGCGCGCCAGCTGGATTGGTGGCGTAGCCAGCTGGGCGAGGTGCACCCGGTGCTGGCCCTGCAGACCGACCACCCGCGCCATGCCCAAGGCCGCTATCGCGCGGCGCGCCACGGGATGGCACTGCCGGCGGATTTGCTGGCTACCCTGCGCCAGCGGGCGCAGGCGCACGGCACCAGCCTGTTCACGGTGCTGCTGGCAGCGCTGCAGGCGCTGGCGTATCGCTACACGGGCATGGAGGACATCCGCATCGGCATTCCCGTGGCCGGCCGGCACCGTCCAGGAACGCAAGGACTGGTCGGCCTATTGGTCAACACCGTTGTGCTGCGCAATGGTGTGCAGGCTGGCATGGCGCTGGAGGAACTTCTGGCGGGCGCCCGCGCATCCATGCTGGGGGCGCATGACCACCAGGACCTGCCCTTCGACCAACTCGTCGAGGCATTGAAGCCGCAACGCAACGCGGGGCAGAACCCGCTGTTCCAGCTGCTTTTCAACCATGTTTTCGAAGACTACCGCGCGCTCGAACGGATTCCGGGTGTCACGGCGCACGCACACGCCCTGCCGGAAGGCGAGGCCCAATTCGAATGGGTACTGGAGTCGAGGGAGCGGGCCGATGGACACCTGTCGCTGGCCATCCTCTACGCCTCGGAGCTGT
>NZ_BAAJYR010000047.1:0-21131 GCF_057546605.1 Acidovorax sp. KPB24-03
AGGGTTCCGCCGCCCCGCCGGCCTCGTCCAGGCGCACGCCCAGTCCCGGGCGCGGCCGGATCCACCGGGCCAGCGCCCGCCAGAGCACCGCCGGTTCGATGGGCTTGGGAACGTGGTCGTTCATGCCGGCGGCAAAGCAGCGCTGGCGGTCGGACTCCATGGCGTTGGCGGTCATGGCGATGATCGGCAGGTTGGAGTGGCGCGGGTCCGCGCGCAGCGCGCGCGTGGCGGTCTCGCCGTCCATCACCGGCATCTGCATGTCCATGAGCACGGCGTCGTAGTCCTGGCGCTCGATGCATTCGAGCGCGGCCTGCCCGTGCGCGGCCACGTCCACCACGAATCCGGCATCGCGCAGCAGCTCCAGGGCCACGAGCTGGTTCAGCTCGTTGTCCTCCACCAGCAGCACGGTGGCGCCGCGCACGGCCAGCGGCGGCTGATCGCCGCCGGGCTGGGCCAGGTGGGCCTGCGTGGGCATCCAGCCGTGCTCCAGCGGCTGCATGAGCGTGTCATACAGCACCGAGGCGCTCACCGGCTTGACCAGCACGGTCTCGATGCCCTGGGCGCGGGCGGCGAGCATGACCTCCTCGCGACCGTAGGCGGTGACCATGAGCATCTGCGGCACGCGGTCCAGGCCGATCTCGCGGATGCGGCGGGCCAGCTCGATGCCGTCCATGCCCGGCATGTGCCAGTCGATCAGCAGCAGGCCGTAGGGGTGCCGCTCGTCGATGCCCTGGCGCAGCGCGGCCAGCGCCTGCAGGCCGGACTCCACCTCGGTCGTCTCGAAGCCCATGGCCTGCAGCATGTCGGATAGCACGGTGGCCGCCGTCTGGTTGTCGTCGACCACCAGCACGCGGCGCCCTCGCACGCCGGGCGGCGGCCGCAGTGCGGGAACGGTCATGCCGCAATCGAGCGGCAGCGTCACCCAGAAGGCCGAGCCCTTGCCGGGCTCGCTCTCGGCACCCACCTCGCCGCCCATGAGTTCGGCCAGGTTCTTGCAGATGGCCAGGCCCAGGCCGGTGCCGCCGTAGCGCCGCGTGGTGGATGCATCGGCCTGCTGGAAGCTCTGGAACAGCCGCCCCATCTGCTCGGGGGTCATGCCGATGCCGGTGTCGCGCACCTCAAAGCGCAGCAGCACGCGCTGGCCCGCGCGCTCGAGCACGCGCACCAGGATGTGGATCTCGCCGCGCTCGGTGAACTTGATGGCATTGTTGGCGAAGTTGATGAGGATCTGCCCCAGCCGCAACGCATCGCCCACCAGGTGCGCGGGCACGTCGGCGGCGGCATCGAGCACCAGCTCCAGCCCCTTCACGCCCGCCTTGTAGCCCACCACGTCGGCCACGCCCTCCAGCATGCGGTCGAGCACGAAGGGCTGCTTTTCGACGATGAGCTTGCCAGCCTCGATCTTGGAGAAATCCAGGATGTCGTTGATCACGCCCAGCAGGTGCTGGCCGGCCTGCTGGATCTTGGAGACGTAATCGCTCTGGCGCGGCGTGAGGCCCGATTTGAGCGCCAGGTGCGACATGCCGATGATGGCGTTCATCGGCGTGCGGATCTCGTGGCTCATGTTGGCCAGGAAGTTGGATTTGAGCGCGGTGGTCTCCTCCGCCATCTCCTTGGCGCGGCGCAGCTCGCGCTCGGCCCGCTGGCGGTCGGTGATGTCCACGAAGGTGCCGATCACGCCGCCCGGCGTGCCATCGGGCCTCTGGAACCCGTGCAGCCAGAACAGCGTGTGGTGGATCTCGCCGTCGGCATAGGGCAGGTCCACCTCCTTGTGCACCGACTGCGCGCCGCTCAGCGCGAACTGCGCATCGGAGTCGAAGGCGGCGCGCTCGGCCTCGGACAGGTAATGCAGGTCCAGCACGGTGCGGCCGATGAGGTCGTCGCGCCGCACGCCGAAGGCGCGCTCGTAGGCGCGGTTGAAACCCACGTAGCGTCCCTCCGCGTCCTTGTAGAACAGCGGCACGGGAATCGCGTCGATGAGCGCCTGCTGGAACACCAGCTGCTCGGCCACCTGCGCCTCCAGCAGCTTCTGGTCGTTCACGTCCACCTGCACGCCGATCAGTCGCCGCGCGCGGCCTTCGTCATCGCGGATAATGCGCGCCGCGCACAGGAACCAGCGCACCTCGCCATCGTGCCGCACCACGCGCCAGGAGTCCTGCAACTGGCCGTCGCTGCCAGCCAGGGCGCTGTCGATGCGCGCCTGGGCGCGGGCCCGGTCCTCGGGATGCAGGCGGTCGAGCCAGTCCTGCAGGCTGCGCCCTTCAGGCTGCGGCGGCACGCCGTACAGGGATTCGAGCTTGTCGCTCCACACCAGCCGGTCCGAGGCCAGGTCCAGGTCGAACACGCCCACCTTGCCGGCCTCCTGCGCCAGCGCCAGGCGGTCGTTGATCTCGCGCATGGCTTCCTCGGCCGCGCGCGCCTCGCTCACGTCCTCGATCACCCACAGGCACGAATCGCTGAAGCCGTCCATCTCCAGCCCGCGGCCGGACACGCGGGCCTCGAACGTCGTGCCGTCCAGTCGGTGCAGCGTGCAGACCTCCCGGACCGCCTCGCCCGCCGCCAGCCGGGCGCCGGTGCGCTCCAGAAACACGCCATGGCCCTGCGCGCCGCCGAACATCCGCGACACGGAGTGGCCGAGCAACTCGGTGGCCGAGCCTTTCATCAACTCGGCGAATGCCGGGTTGAACTGGCGGAACACGCCGTCGCACACCAGCAGGATGGGCGGCGCGTTGTCGAAGATGGCGGTCTGCTGGGCCAGCAGGTCGTTGAGCAGGCGCTCGCGCCGCTGCAGTTCGTGGTGGGCGGTGATGCGGTCGGTGACGTCCTCGTGCAGCCCGACGATGGCGATGCGCCGGCCCCGCTGGTCGAACACAGGCGAGAGCGTCGCCTCTTCATGGAACAGGGTGCCGTCCGCCCGGCGGTTGATGAATTCGCCGCGCCAGGACTGGCCCGACAGCAGCCGCGCCCACAGTTGCTGGTAGGTCTCGGGTGGCGTCTGGCCGCTGGAGATGACCGAGGGCTTGCGGCCACGCACCTCCTGCAGCGTGCGGCCGCTGTTGCGCTCGTACTCGGTGTTGACCCACTCGATGCGCCCCTGCGCGTCGGTGATGACCACCGCCACCGGGCTGGTCTGCAGCGCCGCGCCCAGCACCTGGAACCGCTCCATCGCGGACGTCATGCGGGCGCGGTGGCGCAGCATCTCCAGCATCATCCCGCCCATGAACAGCAGCAGGGCGAACGTACCGCCGCCGATCAGCCAGCGCCGCGACGGGGGAAGCAGCGCGCTCAAATCGTCCAGCGCGACAAGCTGCCAGGTGCCGTCGGGGTCCTTCCAGTCGAGGGGGTGCTTTTCGAGCGCGTAGGTCGTCCCGTTCACCACCACCTCGCGCGCATCGAGCCGAAACGGCAGCGCCGACGCCACGCCGTTGTCGAAGACCTTGCCGAACTGCCGCTGGTCGCGCACGGCATCGATGCGTGCCTGGGTGAGCGGCGGCGCCATGGCGTAGCGCCATTCAGGCCGGGTGGCCGAAAAGGCCACGCCCTTGGGCGACATCAGCAGCATGGGGTAGCCCGAGCGGGCCATCTGCGCATCGAACGCGTCGAACGACACCTTGACCATCACCACGCCGATGATGGCGCTGGCCGGCGAATCGCCCTCGTACAGCGGCGCGGCGTAGTACAGGCCGCGCTCCTGCGTGTTGCTGCCCAGGGCCGGGTACACGTTCACGCCGCCCCGGATGGCCTGCTTGAAATACGGCCGGTAGGCCAGGTTGATGCCGGTGGACGGCGCGCCCGGCGTCTCGTGCGCCACCACGGTGCCATCGCGCGACAGCACGTACACGCCGCTCATGAGGAATCGGCCGCGCACCACGGCCAGGCGGGCGAGCGCCTCGGGCGCATCGGGGGGCAGCTCGCCGGTCGCCACCTCTTTCAGCGCGGGCTCGCTGAGCCCCAGCAGCGTCACGGCACCGAGGATTGGGCTGCCCATGCTCTGGTTGAGCAGCGAATCGGCCGTGTGCGCCAGCTGGCGGCTGCGCTCTTCCCCCCGGCCCGACGCACGCACGTGTGCCACGGTTTCGACCACCAGCCACGCACCGAGCAGCGCCATGGCGATGACCAGCGCGGCCCCCCGGCGCCACCGCGCGTCGCCCATGGCGTGGTCGTGCAGGCCGCCGATGCCGCCGGAGCGGGTGCTCACCGCCATGGGCCGGTACCCCATGCCGCCGGCCGGCCCCGGGGGCCGAAGGTGGTCGCGCAGGTAGCGCGCTCGCTATGCATTCGTGGAGACACCATCACAGTCGCTTTGAACCTTCCATCACGGCAGGACACACACACTGGTCAGGACATGCCTGAGGGGCACGCGCCCTGCAGTATGTCAAAACGTAACAGTTCTTGGAACCTTTTACTTCCAAGCCGTTTCTGGACAATCGGGATGTACCCGCGCCCGGCCCGCTGCGGCCAGGGCACCGCCCTGTCAAAACCGGGGGGTCAACCGGTCCTGTTCGTTTCCCATCTCGCCCGGCCGGCGAGCGGCCGCCCCGAAGCGGCCCGCCCATCCCGCCGCCGTTTCTTTTCTTGCCACCCCATCCCAAGGAGCCCCCTCGACGATGCTGGATTTCCTGTCCCTCTCCCCCTGGCTCGCCACCTTGCTCGGCGCCAGCCTGGCCGCCATGGCCGGTGCCATGGCCCACCGCATCGCCGCGCTGCTCGCCCTGCGGGCCACGCGCGGGCTGCCCGTGCTGCAGACCGTCGTGCAGGCCTGCGTCCCCGCCATGCGCGTGCTGCTGCCCCTGTTCGCCACGCAATTGGTCTGGGTGGCCGCGGCCGATACGCTGCCCCACCTCGGCACGGTGCGGCACCTCACGGGGCTGGCGCTCATCGCGGTGACGGCCTGGGCGCTGATCGCCGCCATCGGCGGGGTCGCGGACGGGCTCATCGCCCGCTACCCGGCGAACGTGGAAGACAACCTGACGGCGCGCCGCGTGGCCACGCAGGCCCGGGTTCTGTCGCGCACCGCCATGACGGGCGTGGTGATGGCCGCCGTATCGCTCATGCTCATGACCTTTCCTGGCGCACGGCAGGTGGGCGCCAGCCTGCTGGCCTCGGCCGGCGTGGTCGGCATCGTGGCCGGTATCGCGGCACGGCCGGTGTTCAGCAACATCATCGCGGGCCTGCAGATCGCGCTGGCCCAGCCCATCCGCATCGACGACGTGCTGATCGTGCAGGGAGAATGGGGCCGCGTGGAAGAGATCACGGGCACCTACGTGGTGCTGGCCATCTGGGACGAGCGGCGGCTGATCATCCCGCTGCAGTGGTTCATCGAGAACCCCTTTCAGAACTGGACACGGACCAGCTCGCAGATCCTGGGCACCGTATTCCTGTTCGCGGACTACCGCCTGCCGCTGGACCCGCTGCGTGCCGAACTGGACCGCATCCTGGAGACGGCACCGGAATGGGACCGGCGCGTGAGCGTGCTGCAGCTCACCGACGTGACCGAGCGCACCATCCAGATCCGCGTGCTGGTCTCGGCCCGATCGTCGGGCCTGGCGTTCGACCTGCGCTGCCGCGTGCGCGAGGCGCTGGTCACCTTCATCCAGCGCGAATACCCGGACTGCCTGCCGCAGGTGCGTAGCCCGCAGGAGACCGCGCGTGCCGACGCATCGCTCGCCCCGTCGCCGTGACGACCACCCACAAACCCCTATTGCAGGAACTCCGTTTGCCACGCGGCGCTGGCGGCCATGCCATGTCTTTTGACATAGGCGGTTGGAGCGCTTGCAGGTATAAAACGCAGTTACTAGAAAGACGAGCGGAATGACCCAAAGGGCGGCGGAAATACTGGTGGTGGACGATCATCCCGAGACGGCGGAGCTGGCAGCGATGGCCCTCCAACTGGATGGTTTTACCGCTGCGATTGCCAACAGCGGCGCGGACGCGCTGAACTACATCGAAAAGCACCAGCCGGCCTGCGTGCTGCTGGATTTCGACATGCCAGGCATGGACGGCCTGGAACTGGCGCGGCGCGTGCGCGACAAGCACAACGACGATATCGTCCTGATCGCCCTGACCGGCTGGACGGACACCAACGACCGCGTCACCGAACTGCTGGCGGTGGTGGACCACCACTTTCTCAAGCCCGTCGATTGGCGGCGCCTCACGGGCATTCTGTCGCCGCTGCGCTGAACGCTTTCGCTGGGCGAAGGTTGCGGCTTCAAGGCGCCGCGCAGAAACCCCCTCCCCTGCCTTCACGACGCCTTCGTTCTCCGCCGCGCGGCCTGCCGCCATCGGTTTCCCCGCGCTGCCACTCAGACCTCTTTCCCCGGGCATTGCAGGCCCTCTCGACCCACAAGCGACACGGCGAGCGGCCCTCCACGACACCGCAGCGACGCCTCGCCCGGCGATTTCGCACGGGGGCCTTGCCCACCCGGGGGAAAATCGGCGGATTCATCCCCACGCGAAGCCACATGGCCGCAGGCGGAAGATGCTCCGAAGACGAACGGCGCTTGCGCCACCAAGATGGGTCGAACATGAAACTTGCCACCTGGAACATCAACTCCCTTTCCGTGCGCCTGCCCCAGGTGATCGCCTGGCTCGCCGACAACCCCGTGGACGCGCTGTGCCTGCAGGAACTGAAGCTGGTGGACGAAAAGTTTCCCCATGACGCGTTGAAGGAGATCGGCTACCACGCGGTGGCCTTCGGCCAGAAAACCTACAACGGCGTTGCCATCCTGAGCCGCACCCCGCTGCGCGACGTGGTGCGGAACATCCCCGCCCACGAAGACGCGCAGGCCCGCGTGATCGCCGCCACCCTGGACACCCCGGACGGCCCCCTGCGGCTGGTGAATGGTTATTTCGTCAACGGCCAGGCGCCAGGGTCGGAAAAATTCGCCTACAAGATGCTGTGGCTCGAAGCGCTGCACCGCTGGCTGCGTGAGGAACTGCAGGCGCACCCGCGCCTGGCCCTGCTGGGCGATTTCAACGTGGCCCCCGAAGACCGCGACTCGTTCGATCCGGTGGGCCTCAAGGACACCATCCACCACACCGTGGAGGAACGCGGCCATTTCCAGCAGCTGCTGCAACTGGGCCTGACCGACGCCTACAGACTGTTCGACCAGCCCGAAAAGAGCTACTCGTGGTGGGACTACCGCATGCTGGGCTTCCAGAAGAACCGCGGCCTGCGCATCGACCACATCCTGGTGAGCGAAGCGCTGCGGGCGCGCGTGACCGCTTGCACGATCGACCGCGCGCCGCGCAAGAACCCGCAGCCCAGCGACCACGCGCCGGTCGTCGCCACGCTGGACTAACCAACGAAGCCGCGGCCCCTCGCGGGCCAGCGGGGGTCAGCGACGGGCCGTGCCCGCCAGCCCCATTTCCACATCCAGCGGCCTGCGGGCGGTGGGCCCCAGGCGCTCCTGCGCCCAGGCCATCACGTTGGGCGCCTGCTGCCAGCCGTCCTGGATTTTCCGGGCGGCGTATGCACCGCCCTGGGCCACATACGGGACCCCGATTTCGATCAACCCCGACATGAGTCCGAACAGCATGACCGACGAGGCCCGCTTGCCCGCCAGCATGCCGGCATCGGCCCGGTCGGGGGGCAGCGATGCCGGCGATCCTGCGAGGTCGATGCTGGCGTTGGCGGCAAAGAGCTCGGACGCAAACAGGCCCACCGTGGCCACCACCGCGACCGGCACGGGCGAGGTCACCAGGGATTTGGCGCCCTGCAGCGCCGACGGGCCCATGGCCTTGATCCTGTCGCCCCAGGAGGCCTGGGTCTTGTCGATGACTTCGGGCAGGTCGTCGCGCAGCAGCATGCGGGCGTCATATGGCACCGTCTGCGACAGCTTCATCACGTTTTTCGCCCCGGCGGCCAGCATGCCGCCGAACCCATCGATGAAAGTCGCGTCGATGCGGTCCGCCCAGGCACGGTTCACGCTGTGGTCGCCCCGGCCCTCGATGGCAGCCTGGATGTAGGGCTCCACCGTCCTGGGCAGGTTCTTGGCCACGTTGAGACCCGCCGAAACGCCCGCGTTCTTCAGAATCTCCGCGTGCGGATCCGGCCGCAACGACGCCGGCAACCGGGCGTTGCCGCCATAGTCGTTGTAGATGCCGGGCTTGATGATGGCCCCGCCCACCACGCTGGTGAACACATCGACCGCGCCCACGCCGACGCCCACCGCCAGCCCCAGCAGCGAGGGATTCCTGAGCAGCGTCAACGGCAGCATCGCCACCAGCTTTTCGTTGGCCGCCGTCATGCCGGCCATGTAGCCCGCGCCATCGGCAAAGCCCATCCCGATAAAACTCAGCACCGCATCGTGCCGCCACGCCTGGCTCAGGAAATCGTGGAGCTTCTTCGGGGTGTCGATGCCTTTCGTGAAAAGCACTTCGGTGTTGCGCTCCAGCCGCGCGACCACGTCCGGTGCCTGCGCGACGGCCGGGCCCAGGAGAGCGGCGATGGTGTCCTCGACAACGTCATGCAATGCCTCCTCCCGAGGGGGAGACGTTCTGCCAGAGAAATAGACCGATGTCTGATCGGACACACTGTCGGACAGGTCAACCTCGACGAACGAAGCGGCCTCCAGGAAGATTGACCCAGGCGCGGCGGCATGTACGTCTCCGGCCGGCTGCACCAGCCCCGATGGGCGCGGCAATTCGGCCCGGGGCGAAGGCATGGCGGCACCGCCGTTCACCCGGCCAGAGCGCGGAAAAAGCGGCTGCAGCCCGTCGGAAGACACCGTGGTGCGCGTACGGGAGCGTTGCTGGGGCTCAACCCTGTTGGCATTGGCCTCGCGCCGATCGGCACCAGGAAAGCTCTGCCCCCGCTCGGGGACCGGTCGCCGTGCGGATACCGGGCTGCTGTAGATTGCGTTCATGAAATCCCCCCCTTGTGTTGTGAACGAAATGGTCGACCGGGTTGTTACAACACCGGTGAACCGCTCACTCTAGGGTTCGTCCATGGACCGTTCAAAGCCCCCAGGCGAAGCGCCGCAGCACGATGCGAACGGATGTGAGGAATTGCCCGCAGACGCAAAAAAGCCCCGGGTCCGGGGCTTTGGGGGTATTGGGTTGCAGCGAAATGGACGCCGCCATGGTCACCGCGGTGGCGGTGACAGCGGCTCCTCAGCTTTCGCAGAACCGGCTATACAAGCGTTATGCCGCAGCCTGGAAGCGATTGCGCAAGGCACGCACTTCGTCGTGGTTGCGCTGCGCGCCCTCGGCCTGGCATTCCACCATGGCACGCACGTTCGCCGGCAGGGACGCCTTCAGCGCCTTGCGGTAACGGGCCACGGCCGCGTCTTCGCCGCGCTCGCACTCTTCCAGCACCGCCTTGTCGTCACGGGTGGACATCGCCGCCTTCACGGACACCCAGCCGCGGTGCAGTGCGCCGGACATGGAACCACCGCTGGAAGGCTCGCCGCCATGGTTGCGGATTTCGCGCTCCAACTCGGTGGCGGCCGCCGCACATTCGCTGGCGTGGCGCAGGAAAATGCCCTTCAGTTCAGGCGAGTCGGCATGCTCGGCCGATGCCTTGAAGCCGTACTCGCCGTCGCGGCAGGATTCGAGCAGGTCGTCCAGCACATCGACCACGTCGTCGTTGTCCACCAGGGCAGTGGTGTTGTCGTAGGTGTTGCCGTAAGCGGAGTCGGAGCCCAGCGTGGTGCCACGGCCTGCGCGCTCCCAGGCGGCGCGGGCAGCGGGGCGGGCCTCTTCCCACTCGAGGCGGCTGGTGGAACGTGCCGTGCCCCAATCGCGGGCCAGGTTGGGTTCGACGGCGTCGAAATCGCCGTCGTAGCGGCCAACCGAACTCCAGCCCAGCTCGTAGGCGGGACGGTATTCGTCATAGGCGCGGCCCTTCACGTAGTAGGGCTCGCGGTCGTAGCTTTCACGCCAGTAGGCATCTTCCACGGTGGGGTTGACCGACTCGGCGGCGGCCTTGCCGGCCAGACCGCCGACCACGGCACCCGCCACACCGCCGACGGCCGCGCCGATCGGGCCGCCGAAGGCACCGGCCGCCGCTCCCGCCATTGCGCCACCAGCAGCGCCGACGCCGGTGCCCACGGGGTGCGCGCCAGGCTCGTTGGTCAGAGGGTCGCGGTTTGCATCGTTGAAATCGGACATGAAGTAACTCCGGTTGGTTGAACAGTGCCTTCATTCTTCAAGGCATCCATTGCGCCGGAGGTCGGCCTGTGCACCGCACGCCTGTAGGACTCGTGCCTGCACAGGCCTGTGTGAAAACACTGGCCGAATATTGCTTCTTTGCTACAAAATTAATAGCTACATGCCGGCATTTTCATTGCCGTGGAGGCCTTTTTTTTCATGCATCTTCGGGCGCGTCCAGGCCCAGCTCCTGGATCTTGCGCGTGATGGTGTTGCGGCCAATGCCCAGGCGCTGCGCCGCCTCCATGCGCCGGCCGTGCGTGGCGGCCAGCGCCGTGCGGATGAGGCGCGACTCGAAACGCCGCGACAGCGCATCCCAGACCTCGGTCTGCCCCCCGGACAGCAGCTTGTGCGCCTCGGCCTCCAGCGCCTGCTCCCAACCCGGCGAGTCCGCCAGGATCGCCTGCGACGCCCCGGCCGGCGGGAAGGCCGTCCCCAGGGCCGGTGCGGCAAACACCCGGTCTTCCCGGGGCACCGCCGCCGCAGGAATGGCCGGTGCAGTGCCTTGTAAAGCCGGGGCCGCCAGCGTGGAAACCGGCGCCTCGCTGCGCGGCTCAGGCACGGCCGGTGCAGCTTCCAGTGGCGCCGCCGCCACGGGCGCCTCCAGCACTTCGGGCGGGAGGTCCTGCAGCGAGATCACCTGCGCCGGCGCCATCACGGTCAGCCAGTGGCAGATGTTCTCCAGCTGCCGCACGTTGCCAGGAAAGCCGAACTGGCCCAGCCGGACGAGCGCGGCGTCGGAGATGCGCTTGGGTTCCACGCCCAGTTGCCGCGCGCTCTGCTGCAGGAAATGCCGCGTCAGCATGGGCACGTCTTCATGGCGCTCGCGCAGCGCGGGCAGGCGCAGCCGGATGACGTTGAGGCGGTGGAAAAGGTCTTCACGGAACACGCCGTCCTTCACCCGGCGTTCCAGGTCCTGGTGGGTCGCCGCGATCACGCGCACGTGGGCCTTGACGCCGGCATGGCCACCTACCCGGTAGAACTGGCCATCGGACAGCACGCGCAGCAGCCGCGTCTGCAGGTCGAACGGCATGTCGCCGATTTCATCAAGGAACAGCGTGCCGCCTTCCGCCTGCTCGAAGCGCCCGCGCCGCTGCGTCTGCGCGCCGGTGAAGGCGCCGCGCTCGTGGCCGAACAGTTCACTCTCCAGCAGGTCTTTCGGGATGGCCGCGGTGTTGATGGCCACGAAGGGGCCGCCGGCCACGGGCGAATGCTTGTGCAGCGCGCGCGCTACCAGCTCCTTGCCAGAACCCGATTCGCCGGTGATGAGCACCGTGACCTGGCTCTGGCTCAGCCGCCCGATCGCCCGGAACACGTCCTGCATGGCCGGGGCCTGTCCCAGCATTTCAGGGGTGGCGGTCTGGCGCTCTTCGGTGACTTCTTCGCGCTGGCTTTCTTCGACGGCGCGGCGGATCAACTCCACCGCCTTGGGCAGGTCGAAGGGCTTGGGAAGATATTCGAAAGCGCCGCGCTGGAAGGCCGAGACCGCGCTGTCCAGATCGGAATACGCCGTCATGATGATGACGGGCAGGCCCGGCTGCTGTTCGCGCACTTTCTCCAGCAGTTGCAGGCCCGAGCCACCCGGCATGCGGATGTCGCTCACCAGCACCTGCGGACCTTGCCGCTCGGGATCGCCGGGGGTGATTTCAGCCAGCGCTTCCAGCACCTCGCGCGGGTGGGTGAAGCTGCGCGTCGGCAAGCTCTCGCGTGCCAGCGCCTTCTCTAGGACGAAGCGGATCGAGGGGTCGTCATCTACTATCCAGATCGGCTTCATGTGTTGGTTCTACCTTGTTCCCATGGATTGCTTATCGGGACCTCAAGGCAAGGGAATGAGGATTCGGAAATCGGTGCGACCCGGCACGCTGTCGCACTCGATTAATCCGTGGTGCCGCTGCACAAAGGTTTGCGCCAGCGTCAGCCCCAACCCCGATCCCCCATCACGCCCTGTCACCAAGGGATAGAAAATCCGCTCCTTGATGGCTTCGGGCACGCCCGGTCCGTTGTCGATGACATGCAATTCCAGTGCCAGCCGATAACGCTGCCGGCCGAAGGTGACCTGGCGCGCCACGCGTGTGCTCAACGTGATCAGCGCGTCGCCCACGCCGATGCGATCCGTGAGCACCTGCGCCGCGTTCTGCACGATGTTCAGCAGCGCCTGGATGAGTTGTGCGCGGTCGCCGCGGAACTCGGGAATGGAGGTGTCGTAGTCACGCTGCACTCGCAGCCCCTGCGGGTACTCGACCAGCACCAGCGACCGTACACGCTCGCACACCTCGTGGATGTTCACGTCGCCCACCAGGTGCGGATGGCGGTGCGGTGCCAGCAGCCGATCCACCAGGCTCTGCAGCCGGTCCGCCTCGTGGATGATGACCTGGGTGTATTCGGTGAGCTCGGGATTGTCGAGCTCCATCTCCAGCAACTGCGCCGCGCCGCGAATGCCGCCCAGGGGGTTCTTAATCTCGTGCGCCAGGTTGCGGATCAGCTCCTTGTTGGCCAGCGCCTGTTCACGCAGGCGCTCCTCGCGGTCCTGCCGGGCCTGAGCCTCCAGGGGCCACAGCTCGACCAGGATCTCGCCGGTGTGCTCTGCGACCGCCAGGTGCACATGAACGGGCATCGCATCCTGCTGCTGTGCACGGCGCAGCGCGGCCTCGAAGCGCAGCGCGGCGAAGTCCTGTCCGCGCGCTCCGGCAAGGGCTGTCTGCAGCAGCGCCGGGTCGGAAAAATAGCCGCTGAAGTCAGAGCCTTCGAGCGTGCGCCGCGACAGCCCCAGCATGTTCTCCAGGGACGCATTGGCGAACAGCACGGCCCCGTCGGGTTGCAGCACGGCCACGAGCGTGGACACGAGGTCCAGCGCCTGGTAGCGCGCCGTATCGGGTTTGGAAGAAGCCACCACGCTCAGCGACTGGCCGCGGGCAGGCGGGCGAGTTCGCGCTTGATGCCGGCCACATCGCTGTCCGCGCGGGCGAGGCTGGCCTTCAGCTCGGCGGTGCGCTCCATCCACAATTGGGGGTTGCGCAGTTCGAGGGCCGTGCGCTGGGGCTCGCCGTTGTTGTATTCCTTGGCGATCTCGGCCTGACGTGCCTCGGCCTTGCGTAGTTCGGCTTCCAGGATGGCGCGCGCATCGGAGTCCCTCGCGCGCTGGTCGTTGGTGTCCACCCGGGGGGCGTTGGCGGGCGAGGTGCTGGCGCTCGGCGCGCTGCCACCCGAGGCCGCTGGCGTCCCGCCTGGCCGCGCACCCTGCACGACCGTCACATTGCCGCCTTCGACCAGTTTGCAGCCACGCTCCTTGGCCTGGCTGGCATTGTTGGTGTATTCATTGCCGCAGCGGTAGATGCGATCCTGCGACCACGCGGCGGGCGCCACGGCGGCGATGGCCATCAGTGCGATGAGTGTTTTTTTCATTCAGGTTCCTCGCAAGGCATGCCGGCGGCATGCGGGAGATGCCAGGGGAGTATCTCCCAATCGCTGGGCCTCGCCAATCGGCGCCCCCGGTCGGGAGCGGTTATTCGCCCAGGGACCACGGCGCTGGCAGCGCCATGAAAAAAGGCGGCCGAAGCCGCCTTTTGGTGGGGTGTCCCGTGGCCGCAGCCCAGGGATCACAGCGAGTAGTACATATCGTATTCCACGGGGTGGGGAGCCATGCGGAAACGCGTGACCTCGCCCATCTTCAGGTCGATGTAGGCGTCGAGCATGGAATCGGAGAACACGCCGCCCTTGGTCAGGAAGCCGCGGTCCTTGTCCAGATACTCCAGCGCTTGATCGAGGCTGTGGCACACGGTCGGCACCAGCTTGTCTTCCTCGGGCGGCAGATGGTACAGATCCTTCGTGGCGGCTTCGCCGGGATGGATCTTGTTTTCCACGCCGTCCAGGCCGGCCATCATCAGGGCCGAGAAGCACAGGTACGGGTTGGCCGATGGATCGGGGAAGCGTGCCTCGATGCGGCGGCCCTTGGGGTTGGCCACGTAAGGAATGCGGATCGAGGCCGAGCGGTTGCGGGCCGAGTAGGCCAGCTTCACCGGGGCTTCGAAGCCGGGCACCAGGCGCTTGTAGCTGTTGGTGCCAGGGTTGGTGATGGCGTTCAGGG
Source organism: Acidovorax sp. KPB24-03 (assembly GCF_057546605.1). Classification (NCBI taxonomy): domain Bacteria; kingdom Pseudomonadati; phylum Pseudomonadota; class Betaproteobacteria; order Burkholderiales; family Comamonadaceae; genus Acidovorax; species Acidovorax sp. KPB24-03. Next base: position 14,237 of record NZ_BAAJYR010000047.1, read on the forward strand.
CACGTGCGTGCTTGATGATGCCGCCGATGTAGTACAGGGCGAAGTCCGAAAGGCCGGCATAGCCGTCGCCAGCGAACAGGTTCTTGCCGTCCTTCCAGATGGACTGGTGCACGTGCATGCCGGAGCCGTTGTCGCCAGCGTAGGGCTTGGGCATGAAGGTCGCGGTCTTGCCGTAGGCATTGGCCACGTTCCAGACCACGTACTTCAGGACCTGCGTCCAGTCGGCGCGCTCGACCAGCGTGCTGAACTTGGTGCCGATCTCGTTCTGGCCAGCGCCCGCCACTTCGTGGTGGAACACTTCGACAGGGATGCCCAAAGATTCAAGGATCAGGGACATTTCAGCGCGCATGTCCTGCGTGCTGTCGACGGGGGGCACGGGGAAGTAGCCGCCCTTGACCGTGGGACGGTGGCCGCGGTTGCCACCTTCGAGCTTGGCGCCGGAGTTCCAGGGCGCTTCGTATTCTTCGATCTCGAACATGACCTTGCCGGGCTCGTTGGACCAGCGCACGCCGTCGAAGATGAAGAATTCAGGCTCAGGACCGAAGAACGCCGTGTCGCCCAAGCCGGAGGCCTTCAGGTAGGCCTCAGCGCGCTTGGCGATGGAGCGGGGGTCGCGGTCGTAGGCCTTGCCATCGCCCGGCTCGATCACGTCGCATTGCAGGAACAGCGTGGTTTCCTCGAAGAACGGGTCGATGTTGGCGGTGTTGGGATCGGGCATGAGCTGCATGTCCGAAGCTTCAATGCCCTTCCAGCCCGCCACCGAAGAGCCGTCGAATGCGTGACCCGAAGAGAACTTGTCCTCATCGAAATGGGACACGGGCACAGTCACGTGCTGTTCCTTGCCGCGGGTATCGGTGAAGCGAAAGTCAACAAACTTGACCTCGTTCTCCTTCACCATCTTCATCACGTCTGCAACGGTCTTTGCCATCAGGTTCTCCAGGATTTAAGCGCTTGTTGAAAAAAACACCACAAAAGAAAAGCAGGTTGCGTGCCAGCCAGGTGCTGCAATGCACTAAGGCGGAGCACGCCCTCCTCCAAACCTGCCGCGCCACCGAATTTGCACCACTAAAGTGCAAATCATCGAGCGCAGCGTTGTTTCAAATATCTCGCACCATTTCAGGGCCGCAGTTTGCACCAAATTCATGCAAAGCCGCCTGCAAAGCGGTCCAAGCGGCAGGTACAAGCTCTGCAGGCCCCTTGACGCCGAGTTCGATATGGCGCCCGTGCACGGGATGGTCCACGCTCGGCAAGCTGAAAACACGTACCGACGCGTGCTGGCTTTCAATACGCTCCATCAACGGCGTCAAAGCTGCCTCCATCGCGCCGTAGACGACGACGGAGTGCTCGGTTTGGGGCGCACGGTTGAACCACTGCGCACAGTGATGGTCCAGCACCCACTCCACCATCGGCCACGCCATCACGGGAAAGCCTGGCACGAAGTGCACGGCACCACCGGCACTGCCATCGCATGAAAAACCAGGAATCTTGTTGTACGGATTCGGGATGATGCGAGCTCCCTCGGGAAACACCCCCATGTTCAGCCGGTGCACATTGTCCGCACGGTCGGGTTCATAAGCCACGCCCTGCTCCATCGCGACATCCTGCATCCGCTCCCGAATCAGCGATTCGGCCTCCGGATGCAATCGGAGCGGAACGCTCAGCGCGCGCGCAGCACACTGGCGGGTGTGATCGTCGGGCGTGGCACCGATGCCACCACAGGAAAACACCACATCCCCGGAAGCAAAGGCTCGCTGCAGGGTTGCGGTGATGCGGCCTGGGTCGTCACCCACATAGTCGGCATAGGCCAGCTGCAAACCGCGCGCGCCCAGCAGCTCGATCACCTTTGGCAGGTGCTTGTCGGCGCGCTTGCCGGACAGGATTTCGTCGCCAATGATGATGAGTCCGAAAGAGGGGGTCATGGTGTCGGGTTTGCGAGGGCAATGGGGGGAAGGATGGGGGCTGGTGGAGTGCCAACGCCACCACCAGGACCGCCAGCGTGCTCGGCGCGCAACTGCTGCAGCGCGTCCAGCGCGTAGTGGGTAAACCACAAGGAGGAGAAGGCGAACACCAGGGTGTAGATCCAGACGGCCAAAGGAATCAGGACGAAAAACGCCGCGGCGAACAACACCCCGGACGCCCAGACGATTCCAGGCGCTGCCCCCAGGTAGCCGCACAAGATGCCGATGGTCAGCAGGCGCATACGGTGGCGCTTGAAAATGGCTTCGCGCTCCTGTCGGCTCGCATGCTCGGCCAAGGCGTCAAACGCCATGACGCGATAGGTCAGCCAACCCCAGATCAGCGGTGGCAGCACCAGCACCAACGGTGGAATGAGCCAGAGCGGAACGGACACCACCAGCGCCGCCATGGCGGCCATCGTCGCGCCGAGAGACCATGCCAGGCTGGCCACCATCGACGCGCCGCGCTTGCGCTCCAGCAATGGGAAACGGCGCCTGGCCACGACTGTCACGAGAGCAGGCGTCATGATCACTGCGACCACCAGCACCGAAACGATCATGATCACCGGTGTCGAGAGAACCACCACGATCAAAGGAGCGATGGCGGCGGGTGCCTGCTCGATGCCCCAGGCCTGGAACCATCCCCACACCATCGCCAGAATGTCCGATGACTCCAACGCCGAGCGGACCGCCTGCACCGCAATGCCCCAGAAAAAATGACTGGCCACCCAGGCCAGCAGCAGCATGAGCAGCAACGGCAGCAGGGAAAGCGCAATCACGCGGGGGTGCAGGCAATAGGCGGCAGCGCGCCAGAAGGAATCGATCAGCAATGCCATGGCGCGAGCATAGCGTGGACACGAGTCCAGTCGGCGGCTAGGCTTTGCCCAGCAGGCGCAAAACACCTCGCCACTGCTGCGCCCAGAACCCTTGCCCATAGTTGCGAACGCGGCCATCCGGCCCTGGCTGGACCTGATCACGGACGCCGGTTGGATCGTATCGGAGTTCGAAATTGGCAGTCCGAAAGAGCATGTCCCACCAAGGCAGCAACACGCCGAAATTGCAGCCGCCCAACACCGTGACGGGCTTCTGAACGGGCTCGGCCTGGACATACCGCTCCGCCATCACTTTCGTTGGAGACGGGACTGAGCGCATTGCCACCGATTCATGCCCGATGCCGATCGCATGGTGCAGGCGGTGAAACCGGGGACTCACCCAGAGACGCTCCCCCCAGCGACCGAACCACAAACGCAAATTGGCATGATGGAAGTTCTCGCTCAACTGGGTCAAGGCCACAATGGCCACGAATTGGCCCGGGGCCACACCGATCAGTTGCGCCACAGTGACCACGATGGCATCCCGAAGCAGATCATCCAGAAGGTGGTTGCGGTTGTCGCTCCACATCGTCATTTGCCGCTGCGAATGGTGCAGCGAATGCAGCCGCCACCACCATTCGAAATGGTGTTGTCCGCGATGAATCCAGTAGTCCAGAAAATCAAACACTGCCAGATAAACCAGCAGGCTGACCCAAGGCAGGTCGGTCACGCCCGGCCATAACGCATCCAGATGGAACGTGCTGATCCCATCCATGCGCAGCGCACCGAAAAATGCATCCCACAACGGATCGACACTGAAAAAAAGCGCCAACCGGAACAAGCCGAGGCGGTGAATCAGTGTGTAGAGGATGTCCGTTCGCACCGCCGCCCGGTCAACCAGGGGCTCCACGGGCCGCCAGCGCTGCAGCGGCGCAATGATTGCCACCATCACGACCAACTGCAGCAATCCGACCAGCAGCCAGCCGGTGGCAGCATAGCCATCCTCCAACAGCCCCGCCATGCCCGTTGCGAACATGACAGGCTGAATCACCGACTCGAACAGCCATTGCTGTGCGGTGTCGAAACCGTTACTCAACCAATCCATCGCTCACAACTCCTGTACTGTCCATCGACTGTTTGGACTCAACGCTTGCCCGCCAGCCAATCACGGTAATCGGGATGGTCATTCAGCGTTCTGAAGCAGAACCCGCGCTGCTTCAACCCGTCGATCAGGGGCTCCAGCACCGTTGGAGCCCACGGGTCCTTCCGCGACCAGATACCCAGATGGGCCAGCAGAATGTCTCCGCCGCGAATATTGTCCAGCGCTTTCTTCAACAACGCTGCATTACTGAATTTCTCACTGGGCAGTTCATCGCCCAAGAAACCTGCCGGCGACCACCCCACGTGCGCATAGCCGCAGGATTTGGCAACGGCCAGAAGGCGAGGCGATGTCTTTCCGCCAGGCGCTCGGAAAAGTGGAAGGGGTGCCTTGCCCGTCACTTCGCGCAGGCGATCGGAAGCCCTTCGTATCTCGGTGCAGTACTGCTCTGCGCTGAGGGTCAAATCCTTGCCTGCCTGGGGGCCAGATGAGGAACGCACATGGAACTGCGGCGCATTCGGCGCACCAGCATCGGCGCGCCAATAGGTATGGTCCATCGTGTGAGAGGCAAAAGCATGCCCCTCTGCCGCCCGGGCATGCCACCACGGTGCCCACGCAGCCCCCAAACTGCCATCGCCCGTTTTTGTTTTTTCATTGGCTGCAAAAAAAGTGACGAGGACTTTTTTTTCGTTTAAGCACATCAGCAACCAAGGGGGCAATTTCCATGTGCCCCGTATCGAAGGTCAGGTACAGCGGTTTCTGACAATCCGCAGTTTCGGCCGCTAACGCAATATTGACGGGCACAGATGCTATTAAAAAAATAGCATACAGCCCTAAGAGCGTCTGGTTGCGCAATGCCATCTTTTCCTTGAGTCCTCACCGTGGAGCGTGCTGAAGGGTCCAGACGCCATGAGGCGATTTGCCCACATTGATTTTCTGAACGACCTTCCGTTCTACCGTGTCGATGACCAGCATCTTGCGAGCCCATCGGGCACTGACGTAGATCCATCGGCCATCGGCAGAAACGTCCATGCAGTCTGGTCCGCCAGGCGCCGGATAGGTATCGACCACTTGACGTTTGACCATGTCGATCTTGCTGATCGTATTGGCGACCCGATTGCTGACAAACACATGGCGCTTGTCACCCGCGCCGCGAAAAGCATGGGCACCGCTACCGGTCTTGATCCTTTGGACGCTGCGAGGCGCATTTTCAGACACGTCGAACACCTCGACGCTATCGCTGCCAGTCAAACCGATGAACAGGAATTTATCGTCTGGGCTTCCGTAGATATCGGCCGGCATGGCGCCGGTCTTGATTCGCCATTTGATCTTCTGGGTTGCGATGTCGATCGCCACAAGTTCATCACTGTCTTGCATCGTGGAGTAGACCGTTCGGCTCTGGCTATCCACCCAAAGATGACTCGGGGTTTTGGCCGTCGCCACCCTTTGTACCAAAGTCAGGTCTTTGCCATCCCAACGATAAAAGTCCACGTGGTTCAAGCGATTGGCCGCGGTGATCAACCACTTCATATCGGGGGTGAACCGCAAATGGTAAGGATCAACAATGCCTCGCACCGTGCGTTGCACTTGAGAGGTCTTCGGATCAATGAAGGTCAGCGTATCTGCCAACGCATTTGCCACTACGAGAGATTTCTCGTCTGGTGTCAGGTACATGTGGTGCGGCTCTTTCCCCGTGGGAATCCGAGAGGTTTCCGTCCAAGTAGCCGGATCAATCACGCTGATATCCGCTTCAAGCGAGTTCAGCACGAACACAGGAGGCGGTGACGAAGGGGCCGCACTGACCACGGTCGCAGCAAAAAAAAGTCCACCCCAACAACGCACCGCGGAAACATCCGCCAAATGAAAACTTCACAGCATGTACTTTCACAACACGCGGCAGTGTAGCCGGTGCAAGTACACCGCATCTGCCCATTCAGGTAACAACCCAGCGCCTCTTCAACCACCCCAAGAGACCAAGATTGACGGTCGGCGGCAGGCTAGCTCGTCAATGCTGCAAGATCCTTGTCATCAAGCCATTTCCACTGCCCTGGCGCCAGATCCGCCGGCAATGCCAGATTGCCGACACGCGACCTGTGCAATGTCTCTACCCGGTTCCCCACTGCAGCGAGCATGCGTTTGACCTGATGGTACTTACCCTCCGTCAAAGTAAGGCTTACACCGTGATCGGATGTCTGAACACAAGCAGCGGCTTTTACCGCAACAGGATGGTCATCAAGCACCACGCCTTCGAGCAAGCGAGCAATTTGAACTGCACTCACAGGGTGTTTCGTCGCCACTTCGTACACTTTGGGAACATGTTTTTTGGGAGAACTCATGCGATGAATGAATTGCCCGTCATCGCTGAGTAACAGCAGTCCCGTGGTGTCTTGATCCAAACGCCCTACCGCTTGCACACCCTGTATCGCACTTTTACAGGGTCGTTGTCGCAACGGCACAGGCAGCAACGTATAGACACTTGGGTAAGTGGAAGGCTTCTGAGAGCATTCGGTCCCAGATGGCTTATGAAGCATCACATAGGCTTTGGGTTGGTACACCCATGTTTCCTCTTGAACCTGAAAACGCAATCCATCCGGAGTTACGTCAACGGAGGAATCAACGCAAACGCTGAATGCATTAGCTTCCGGGTCAAACAAGCGAACTAAACCTCGTTGAATCAACCCTGCACATACCCTTCGTGTTCCGAAACCCTGAGAATAAAGAATATCTTGTAATTGCATGTGACTACAAATGTATTACTTGATTCAAAATTTTCTTCCCCAAAGCAAAACGCCCAACATCGTTGGATGTCGGGGCGGTTTGGGCTGTAAGAGCCTGACGATGACCTACTTTCACACGGGAACCCGCACTATCATGGCGCAAAGTCGTTTCACTGTCCTGTTCGGGATTGGGAAGGAGTGGTACCAACTTGCTATGGTCATCAGGCATAACTTGGAGCTACCTTGATGTGATCAAGGTGGCGAATTCATAGAGTTTGGAATCAGCTTGTATTTTGTACTGCGTCACTTTGG